>CALBRY010000221.1 GCA_937927665.1 uncultured Chloroflexota bacterium | reverse complement strand
TGGGACGACTGTGTTCGGCATTGGCGGGTTGCCAAAATTGAAAATGTAGATGACGTTAAAATTGTTGAAGTTGAATGTAAACGATGCGATCAACAGAGGCATCATGATACGTAACAAAAGAGGGAGGGTGATCCGGTAAAACTTGCTCCAGCCATCGGCGCCATCGACAAGTGCGGCATCGTAGATTTCACCGGGAATTGAGCGGATTGCTCCTGCCGTGATTACATAGAAGTATGGGTACGATAACCATACGTTGACCATGATAACGGCGAAGCGCGTCCAGAACGGGCTTTGAAACCATGCCGGAGAGCTGCCAAAAACCGATTCGAGCACCGGGGCAACAAATCCGAGATCCGGGTTCAGCATACTGCGCCAGATAAGAATTGAGATCAATACCGGGATGGGCCACGGGATGATGAGCAGGGCGCGGATAATACGCTTGCCCGGCAGTTTCTCGAACAACAGGGTGACAATTAATCCTACGCCAAAGCTGAAAAACACGGAGCAGAACGCGAAGGTGATGTTCCACATCAACATACTGAGCAGCGGTTCTCGGAAGCCTTCGTTGCCCAGAAAATTCTGGAAATGCCGCAGCCCGATAAATTCGATATACCCGATCGCGAGCTCTTCACCGGACTCGGCGGTGAATGTTCCTTCAACAGCGCGATAAATCTCGCCCGTCTCCAGATCGATGATAGCATCTTGCGCCGCGTCATAATGGTATTTGGATTGCAGGGCAGCCGCTTCGCGGAGTGTGCGAATTCGCACGGTATTTGGGGGAGCGCCAAAGTCGATTGTGCTTAACTGTGTGATGATCGGAACGGTTCGGTTGACCGGAAGCCGCTCGTAACCTTCGATTGATACGGGAATGTTGTTCTCATCCAGCGCGCCGACAATGCCCGTATTGGGTGCAGTTGGCTCAATTGGTGATCCCGGCAGCGCCAGCAGTCCTTCACCATCGGCGGAGATAAGCCACAGCGCATATGTCCCGTTCGCGCCTTCAAATGCTGTCCATTGATACGTCTGCCCGCTTTCCGGCAGATAAAGCTCCGACTCAAGGCGCGAAATCGCCTGCTGTTTCGCCATCAGATGCCCGCTGCCCATGTTCGTAACGCTGAGGTAGAGCGTATAAAACAGGGGGTAGAGCGTGAACAACATCGTCAGCGACATGCCGATAGCAAGCCAGCGCAGCGGTGTGAATCTGCGACGCAAAAAGACCATCAGCAAAAAGACTGCGATGGCACTCAGCGCAGATGCCAGTGGAAAAAGCCCCTGCGATAAAAGTGAGGTGATCAACCATAACGCCCCTGCCAAGAATACACCGGCAAGAGCGATGTTGAGCAGGTAAATTCTGCTCGGGATAACAATAGAGATTTTGTTCATCGATGCAAACTCACGGTTTTAATTTGGGACACTGCGCAAGTGCTTGAGGCTTCAGCACTGAGAAGGTGGCAGTTTGCGCTGCCACCCTGCCTAAATCGATCGTCTCTCTTGTGTCCTACTATTCAATCTGTGCGAGAATCTGTTCGACTGCTGCATCCAGAGCTTCTTGTGGTTCGAGTTCACCCTGAGCCACGAGCGACCCTGCATTAACCCACGCATCCCACACATAACCCATCGCCGGAATAGACGGCATCGGAACGGCATTGATACCCGCCGCGTTGAAACCAGCCGTGTTGGGATCAGATGCCGCTTCAAAAATCGTTGCCCATGCAGACGGACGCGGTTCCGCATCGAAAATCATCTGATAATGTTCTTCTGTCGCCAAGAAATCAACCGCGAAAACCTGCGCGAGGATCGCGTTCTCTTTGTTGGCGTTGATAACCAACCCCTGCACACCCAAGAACGGATAACCGGGTTCTGCGCCTTCTTCAGCCGCCGGGAATGCGGAGATGGCGTAGGGAACGCCTGCCGTATCAAAGCGGTTGATCGCCCACGGTCCGGTCATAATAAACGCCGAGCGCCCAGTTTCAAACTGAACATGCGCCGCTTCCCAGTCAACATTCGCCGAAACCGCACCAACGTCGATCATGTGCTGAACCCATGCCAAGCCCGCCGCCATGCCTTCATTGTTCATGCCGATGTCTTCGGTCGTGAAACTGCCTGTCTCGTCCTGCCCGAAAATATAACCACCAAATGAGGTAAAGAGCGGGTAAATGTTATAGGTTAGGTCAGGCAGACCAATCACAGAGTCCACGTCACCGTTATCGAGGAGTTCTAAACCGACTTCTTCAACTTCTGCCCATGTGGCAGGCGCTTCCGGCACAAGGTCTGTATTGCGGAAGAAGCCGATATTTTCGACCGCCAGCGGCACACCATAAAGCTGACCGTCATATGTAAATCCGTCCAGCGCGCTTGGCAGGAAACTATCCGCTGCCGCGCCGAGATCGACGGGGAGTGCTGCGCCGTTTTCAACAATCGGACCCAGATTATCATGGGGAATGATAATCATGTCGGGACCTTCGCCCGATGCTGCACCGAGCGTCATTGCATTGCGAATTTCGCTGAGATCAACGACTTCCACGACGACAGGAACACCGTACTCTGCTTCAAATGCAGCGCCCAGTTCTGTCAGGACTTCCAGACGACCATCATCGTAGATCCACAATGTAAGCTGCGAATCTTGGGCAAAAACGTGACTGTTTAACCCGAGCATGAGCAGTCCTGCGAACAAGACTACGGCGTAAGAAACAAACTTCTTCATCCTATTTACTCCTTCAACATCAAGGGAAGCGCTCAATACCAACTTCGTGAGATTATCAACACGTGTTGACTACTCGTGTTGATCTAATATAGACTGATTGTCATTGAAGAGTCAAGCAGCATTCGGTGCTGAGGCATCGGAGGACTGCTTTTCAGCAAAGAACGGAACGCTTCATGAGGATAGTGCAGGTTTTGAACCAGAATTGGCAGTTCGCACCTCGCCATGTCGCTTTCGATGCGGCAGATGAGGTTTTTGAAGTCGTCACGCTGCCACACACAAATAAGCGCTTTTCCCACTATTCAGTGGATAATGCGGAATATCAATTCGTATCGACGTATCGTAAGCACATTTCGATCCCGGATGATGCTATTGGTAAACGGGTGTTTGTCGATTTTGAAGGCGTGATGCTCGTCAGCACAGTGTACATAAACAATGAGCAGGTTGGTGTTCACAAGGGCGGTTTTACGCCGTTTTCCTTCGAAATCACGGAGTACATCAAGCCGGGCGAGAACTGCTTAACCGTCTATGTCGATGCGACTGAAGACGAAACGGTTCCCCCATATGGCGGTCAAATCGATTTCTTGACCTTCGGCGGCATCTACCGCGATGTGTCGCTGCGAATTGTTGAACCCTCTCACATCGTGAGCATTTTCCCGCGCCCCTCAAACGTATTGACTGCGCCGCGACTTGACTGCGATGTGCACCTAAGTAAATATACGCCGCCGATGCAGCTGATCATGGTGTTAGCGGATGCGCAGGGAAGCCCCATCGCCACCTATATACAGAGCGTTGACTCTGATACTGAAACACTCACCATGTTCGACCTGAATCAGATCGCTTTGTGGTCACCGGAAAGCCCAACTCTATACAAACTCAAGGTTTCTCTCGCAGCGGACGGCAGAACACTGGATGAACTTGAAGTTCGCATCGGCTTCCGGCATGCAGAATTTCGTGAGGACGGCGGGTTTTATCTAAATGGCAGCCCTTTTAAGCTGTTCGGCTTGAATCGTCATCAAACGTACCCGTATATCGGCGCGGCAGCGCCCAAGCGCTTGCAAGAACAGGATGCCGATATCCTCAAATATGAATTGGGGTGCAGCATTGTACGCACCGCGCACTATCCGCAATCGCCGGATTTTTTGAACCGCTGCGATGAGATCGGTCTGCTTGTGTTTGAGGAGCTTGCTGGTTGGCATCACATCGGCGACCAAGCGTGGAAATCGTTAGCTCTGGATGACTTGCAGGCGATGATCGAACGTGACCGGCATCACGCATCGATCATCTTGTGGGGAGTTCGCATCAATGAATCGCCGGATGACAGCGATTTTTACCATCAGACGAATGCACTCGCTCACCAACTCGATCCGACCCGCCAAACGGGTGGGGTGCGGGATTTTATCGAAAGCGAGTTCCTCGAAGACGTGTTCACGCTGAACGATTTTCGCGAAGGCATTCAAAATCCACGCATTCGACCTCACCTTGTCACTGAATTCGGCGGACACTTATTCCCGACGAAAACGTGGGATCATGAGGAACGCCGCGTCGAACATGCGCTGCATCACGCGCGCAAAATGAACGCGCAGAGAGGACATCCCGATGTTTCTGGTGGGATCGGGTGGTGTGCCTTTGATTATCACACGCATAAAGAATTCGGATCAGGCGATCGCATCTGCTATCACGGTGTGATGGACATTTATCGGCTTCCCAAAATGGCGGCATATTTCTATCGCAGTCAAAAATCACCTGCTGATGAAATCGTGCTGCATGCGGCAACCAATTGGACGATGGGGGATCGCTCAGGCGGCGGGAATAACCCCTTGACGGTCTTTAGCAACTGTGACGAGATCGATATTTCTATTGGGGATGCTTATCAAGGTCGCTTTCGCCCGGATGTTGAGCACTACCCGCATTTGCAGCATCCGCCCTTCGTGGTGAGATGGCAAGAACCCTATAACCCGTGGGGGACACCGTTCCACGATTTGACCGTGCGCGGCTACATTGCGGGAAGCCTTGTCGCGGAGCACAAAATTGACTCTGCCCATATTCCGTATAAACTTCGGTTGGTGGCGAGTACAGACTGTCTACTCGCGGATGCAATCGATATGACGCGGGTCGCCGTGCAGGTGGTCGATAAATACGACAATGTACTGCCGTATCAGATGCGCGTGGTTCATTTGACTCTTGAAGGCGAGGCGGAACTTGTGGGTCAAAATCCGCTGGTTCTGCTCGGTGGTCAGGGCGCGTGTTACATCAAATCCGGTCATAGATCGGGCTTGGTAACGCTGCATGCTCACTCAGATCATGGGCTGACCGCTTCGATAACGCTCTCTACTAGCTGAAGATGGTGGCGATAAGTGTCTATTTCAGGTCGAAATCCAGTAACTCAGGAGGATGTTGCGCGAAAAGCAGGCGTTTCGCGGTCGGTCGTGTCTTACGTTCTCAATAATGGACCGCGCAGTGTTTCCGAGGAGACACGTCAACGTGTGTTGGATGCGATCAACGAACTGGAATATCGCCCGAACGAATTCGCGCAGCGGTTGAAGCAGGGTAGTGATGCTGTTCAAGACACGATCGGCATTGTGACAGGCGGCAAGGGGTATAACCTGCTTGAACGACCCTACTACAACACGATTCTCTCTACGCTCTACGACTACGCCTATCAGCAGAATCTCCAGATCGGATTTCTCGTGTATTGGGATGCCTTGAGAGATCCAATCTTTTTCAATAAACACATTCACGAACATGAAATCTCGTCGGTGATTTTGATCCTGCCGTCACTCATTCCGAAATCCCCCGCCGATCAGCAGATTTTCGACCAGATGATCGCGCGCATACCGAACATTGTATGTATGGAAGAAACCGTCGAAGGACTTCCTACCGTCATGTTTGACCGCGCTGAGGCGGCACGCACAGCGATGAATCACTTGATCGGACTAGGGCACAAGCGCATTGCGTTTGTGGGGATCAACGATCAGCGTGTGTACGGGCATAGGCAAGCGCTGATGGAAAATCAGATTCCGTATGATGATCAGTTGGTGGGGTTTCTTGATCCCGCCAAGATACCGTCTCAGTCGGCATATGACATCATCACGCAGCTTTTTCACGCAAGCGAGGAATTCTCTGCGATTTTCACGGCAACCGACGAAGCCGCGATCGGGGCGATAGCCGCTGTAAAGGATCGCGGGTTACGCGTGCCGGATGATATCGCTGTGGTTTCGATTGACAACATCGAGATGGCGAGCATGGTTCGTCCCGCGCTGACGACGGTTGATATTCCCAAGCAGGCGTTAGCGCGTGCCGCTATTCAATCGCTTCAGACGCAAAAAGCGTTCTCGGATCAGACACAGGGATCAATGCTGCTGCCAACCAAACTGATTATCCGTGAGTCGTGTGGTGCGCAGACCAACCGCACCCGATAGCGTTTCCGTGCTGTCGATCAGAACCACGCCGCGTGGTCTCGTTGGCTTATTGCTTGCTGATCCCCCGTAACGCATCAACCATCGCACGAGTTACAGGCTGTGTGCCTAGCGTTGAGAAGCCGTTGATCCATCCGTGATCGTCAGAACCACCGGATGTGACCAATTCCAACTTCTGGGCGAGCAGTTGATAATAACGGTGAGTCTTCGCGTCAATGCTGGGATGCAGGATTTCGATGCCTTGTAACCCGGCATCAATAAGTGGTGCCAATTCTTCGGCTGACAGCGGCGGATCGGCGCGAATCAGTGGAGGATGCGCCAGTACTGCAACACCTCCCGCAGCACGGATCGCGTTGATTCCCTCTTGAATCGGAATTCCAAAAAGCGGCAGATCTTGCAGCGCGTCTTGAAATATTGCCGCTCCCGTTCGGTAATCAGGCGCACAACCATTCTTAATTAGCGCATGGATCACAGAAAGATAGCTGACTGCACGCGGATTCTGCTCCTCGACATCTTGAACTGTGATGGCGTAACCCTTTTGCGCTAGACGATGGGTGATTTCCTCAACACGCTGCCTCAAACCAGCGATGTTACGCGAAAGTGCCTGACGCAGGGCTGCATGATCGATATCGACGAAATACGCCAAAACATCGACCTCGGTCATGAAACCGTCCCATCGGGTTGTCATCTCTACGGCTGGAATCAATTCGATATTGAGTGTTCGTGCGTATGTCAAAGCTTCATCAACGCCGCTAACTGAATCGTGATCGGTGATCGCGAGGATACTACAGTGACGGTCAGCCGCCGCTTGAAGCAGTTCGGCGGGTGAAGTTCGTCCATCGGAATAATGCGTATGGGTATGCAAATCGATCATATTGCCAATTCTCCTTGTGGACTCAGGCAATCGGGTTCAATAATGCTCTCGAAACAGGGCAACTGTGGCTATGATATACTCTCGTTTTAGAAGGGCAACAGGTCGCGCAGACATCTCAAAGGCTATTTTGAATATGCTTAAAAAACCTGATCTCTCTGACGAAAAAATCATCGGCTGTTTGCGTGATAACTACGATATTGTGGCTGTGCAGATCGATTTTTTGCCGCTTGGCGCTGATCGAAATACGGCAGTCTATAGAGCGATCACTGTCGATGCGGATTACTTTGTGAAACTCCGACGCGGTGATTTCAACCAGAACACCGTGCTTGTTCCGAGACTTCTACATGATCAAGGGATTGCACAGGTCATCGCGCCGCTGTTCAACAAGCGCGGTCACTTATGGACAACGCTGGACTCGTTCCATGTCATCCTCTATCCATTCATTAAAGGTGAAAGTGGATGGGAACGGGATTTATCCGCGCAAAACTGGATTGAGTTGGGTCAGGCGTTGAAAAGAATCCACACCGTGACGCTGCCGACGACCATTCAGAGTGTGCAGCGGGAGACATTTTCTTCTTTTTGGCGCTCACAGGTCAGAGAGTTTCAATCCTATGTCGAAACGGCTTCGATTGATGATCCTGTGAGCGTGGAACTCGGCGCATTTATGCGAGAAAAGAAACAGGAGATCAGCGCTCTCGTATTTCATGCCGATCGATTGGCGGCAGTACTTCAAGGGCAAAACCTTCCCTTTGCCCTCTGTCATGCCGATATTCATGTCGGGAATGTGCTGATAACGCCGACCGGAATGCTCTATGTCGTGGATTGGGACACAATGATTTTAGCGCCGAAAGAGCGCGATTTAATGTTTATGGGATCAGGCATCGGTAGTCAAGCAACGTTGACTGCTGATCAGCAAGCCGCATTTTTTTATCAAGGATATGGTCAGGTTGAGACGGATTCGGCGGCGATTGCCTACTACCGCTGTGAACGCATCGTCCAAGATGCGTACGAATATTGCGATCAAATTTTGCTCACAAGTGGAGAAAACGCAGATCGGACTGAGGGGCTACGCCAGTTCAAAAGCCAGTTTGAACCGAACGGGGTGGTTGACCGTGCGCTGCGATCGGTGACGAACACACCGCACTGATGGTAGGTATTTCTGCAAATGGCAGTCCCGATACGAACATGATCCCCCTACTGAAACAATCGCCCGCTGCGAACCTAAAAAACGGGCGGATGGAATACACCCATTCGCCCGCTGCTGTTCGACTCGGCAGGATGTTAGCGGTGGTGTCGCATTCCGTGACCGTGCATTCCATTGCTCATCATCCCTTGCATACATGAGCCGATGCCTGCGCCGGAGAACATAGGCATGGTGGCGCTGTTTTCGTGCATCCAGTTGAGGTGTTCATCTGCCTGTTCCTGTGTAATGAAACCTGCCGCAACCATCTCTGCCATATGTGCTTCTGCTCCGGTCAACATTGCATCGAGGACGGTTTGCAGTTCGACGCCCTGTGCTTCGGCAATTTCTGTGAGTGTTTGCCCACCCTGAAGCGCATCGGTCAGCGTGGTTACATCCATGCCGAGTGCTTCAGCAGCAACGGTCAGCATGGCATGATCATCATCCAGCATCATACCGTGACCACCCATCATCATACCCATGCCAAACATGCTGTTCGCGCCCATACACATCGGAGTAGGCTGGGGATCATCCGTCTGAGCCGACACAGCAAACAATCCCACGCTGATAAGCGCAGCGATGACGAGTACAAGCATCATTGATTTACGTAACATGACAAACTCCTGTTGTACTGAAACCCCGTAGTTGATTGGTTTCAGCATGACACAGGCGTTTGGTGTCGCGATGTCGCTTCTATGAAGTTTCTGTAAAGTTCACACCAGCGGCAGGGTAAAACTGAAGCGACTGCCTTGACCAAGTCCATCGCTTTCGACGGTGATGGTTCCGTTTTGCGCCTCTACGAGATGTTTCGCCACCGTGAGACCAATCCCACTCCCGCCGCTGCCACGCGACCGCGATTTATCCACACGATAAAAGCGCTGAAAAATGTGATGCAGTTCGTCTGCGGAAAGTCCTATGCCTGTATCAGTGACGGAAATAGTGAGAAATTCACGCAGACACGCCGCCCTCACCGTGACTTTTCCGCCTGAAGGCGTATATTGCAGCGCGTTTCCAAGTAAATTGGTCAATACTTGGGCAGTGCGATCGCTGTCCGCTTTCACGGCGGGCATCCCCGAAGGAACATCGACAATGAATGTTAGCCCCATATCCGCAAATTGAGGGCGCATTCGTTCAACGACCGGATGAATGATCTCATCCGGCGAGAACGAGCGTATGTCCAATTTGATTACCCCCGCCTCGGTGCGCGAAAGTTCCTGTAAATCGTGTACGAGCCGCTGCAAACGATCCGCTTCACGATGGATCAATTGAAACGTTTCCGGCGTTGGGGGGAGTACACCGTCTTGCAGTCCTTCCATGTATCCTTTGATCCCCGCGAGAGGTGTTTTGAGTTCGTGGCTCACATCACCCAATAATTGCACGCGCATCGCTTCTGTGCTCGCCAGCGATTCCGCCATCCGGTTGAAGTTTTCAACCAGTTCGGCGAACTCGTCACCCGTGTCCAGTTTCAGGCGTTGCGCATAGCCTCCTCCGGCAATACGTTTACTCAATGTGACTAGCGAACGAATCGGGCGAATAATTTGCTGGCTGACGAACCAGCTCACAACCAATGCAGCCACAACTGCCGCTGCACCCGCGATGATCAGCGCCGCATTAACCGCATCCCGGAAGCTGGTTTCTAGTTCGGTGTTGATTTCCGCCATGCGCTGCCCCATCATGCCGGAGGTGCTGCCGTTCATGTGCCGCATATGTTCCGAAAAATTGACCGGCGCGACATATGCCATTGCGATTAACAGCACGGCAAGCGCAATCAGCACCACCACCACATGAGAGATAAATAGTTTATGGGCAAGTTTCATGCCGGTTCATCCACGAATTTATAGCCGACGCCGCGTATGGTCATAATAAACTGTGGATCGGTCGGGTCTTGTTCAAGTTTCTGGCGGATGTGCCCGATATGAACATCGACGACGCGTGCTTCACCGTAAAAATCGTATCCCCACACCCGCTCAAGGAGCTGTTCGCGGCTGAGAACCATCCCCGCATAAGCCGCCAGCGTCGCCAGCAACTTAAACTCCAACGCGGTTAGCTCGATCGGTTCACCATTTTGCCAAACCTCATAGCGCTGTGTGTCGATCTTCAAGTGCTTGAAGGTGAATATCTGCCGTTCATCTTGAGCCGCGCCGCGCCCACGCCGGAGGATGGCTTTAACACGTGCCGCGAGTTCGCGAGGGCTAAACGGCTTGGTGAGATAATCGTCCGCACCAACGGTTAACCCCATTACACGGTCAAATTCTTCTGATTTTGCCGTGAGCATCATGATATAAACATTCGATTCGCGGCGGATATGCTGAAGAACTTCGATACCATCCATTTGTGGCAGCATAATGTCGAGAATGACCAGTTCGGGGTTGTAACGGTGGAAGGCAGCTAATCCTTGTACGCCATCCCGTGCCACATGCACTGTATTACCGTCTGCTTTCAAATACGCTTCGACAACATTGAGGATGCTGTCTTCATCGTCAATCACAAGTATTGTTGCCATTGCAGCATGACCATTTTGTTTCCGATTTTGCACATTATCGCACCATCTTAAGATGGCTTCCCTCAGTGATGAATCAGGCGGCTTGATTTCTCTGCTCAAGCCGCCTGAGAAGTACACATCATCTGGCATGTTTCAAACCCGGAGTGACTGATTTCACTCGATGCTAGAAAGTAATCAGTTATCACGCAGACTCATGTCTGCACAAAGCTAGAAAACGCTGATAGTGTGATTCGTCACTGTCGTCACTTTGTGGAGTGTAAACGCCTGTCTGTTCTGTTTGGCTGAGGAGCGTGCGCGCCTGATGGATCGTCTCGATGTCACCGAGTGCAATCAACTGGACGATCGCATTCCCTAATGCCGTGCCTTCGACAGGACCCGCGACTACTGTACGCTGAATCGCATTCGCAGTGAATTGATTGAGCAGCGTATTTCGACTACCGCCGCCGACAATGTGCAAGCGATCCACCTGTCTACCGGTAAGCTCGATCAGTCGTTCAAGCGATGCGCGATAGCGGAGCGCGAGACTCTCATAAATGGTGCGGACGATCTGCCCTTCATTTTCGGGGATCGGCTGTCCTGTCTCATGGCAGTAGGCTCTAATCCGCGCGGGCATGTCGCCGGGTTCTAAGAATCGAGCATCATCCGGATTGATCAAGCTGCGGAACGGTTGTGCTTGTTTCGCCAGCCCGACAAGGTCTTCATAGTTGTAGTTGTGTCCGGCGTTGTTCCATGTTTCGCGTGACTGCTGAACAAGCCACAGTCCCATGACGTTCTGCTGCAAGCGGAACGTATTGTAAGCGCCGCCTTCGTTGGTCAGATCAGCAGCGAATGAGCCATCATTGATCAGCGGTTGATCGACTTCTAGACCTAGCAGACTCCATGTGCCACTGCTCAGATAAGCACTGTGCGGATTGATCGACGGTACGGCGGCGACGGCACTGGCGGTATCGTGCGCGGTAGTCGCGAAGATCGATAGACCCCGATATGTGCCTAGCCGTGTGCCGGGTGACACCACATCTGCAAATAGGTTTTTGGGGATTCCCAGCGTATCCAGTGTTTCGCCGTCCCAGCCTTGAGTGCGCGGGTTATAACACTGGGTGGTTGTGGAGTGGGTGAACTCGTTCGCTTGTGTGCCGCTCAACCAATAGGTGAACAAGGAAGGAATTGTCACGATACGACGGGCTAACCTGAGCGCTGAATCATCACTGGCGCGCAGACTCGCTAACTGGTAGAGGGTATTGATGCTCATCGGCTGAATCCCCGTGCGCTCATAAAGCGTGCGTGTGGGAATTCGCGCATTCACCCAATCGACCATGCCGTGTGTGCGCTTATCGCGGTAATGCACGGGGTTATCGAGTAATTGACCGCGCTCATCCAGTAGGGCGAAATCAACACCCCATGTCGAAACGGCGGCGCTTTCGGCGGGTCCTGCTGAAAGCGCACGATCAATTCCGATCTGGATATCGCGCCACAAGCGCAGTGCATTCCAATAGAGCGTGTCGTGCGTCTCCAGCGGAATATTACGGAATCGGTGTGCTTCTTGAAGTTTGAAACCCGTTCCGTCGAAGGTGACTCGCATGACGCGCCCGCTCTCCGCCCCCAGATCGACGGCGATAACGGTGCGCCCGCTCATGTTTCGCTGCCTTTCGTTGATGCGGTATTGAACCACAGTTTGCGGCGGTAGATTTCGTCCGGTCGCTTGCACAAATGCGTGACCTCAGCCTCACTGAGAAAGACAGGTTCACCGATGGCGAGCGCGCCCCACAGAATCTCCGCACCTTTGATCGCCATATCGGTGATATTGAGTGCTTCGGTAGGGCTTTGAGCTAATGCAATCAAACCGTGATTTGCCAGTAAGATGACTTTCGGCGCTTCGCCATGTTTTTCGATATAGAGATGGACGCGCCGCCGAATTTCGATTGCAAGCGGCAAGCCGGGATCAATATACGGGACAAAGACAGATTCAGGTCCGCAAACGATGGCTTCATCGGGGCAGGTGCGCCGTTTGGCAAATGTCTCGGCATGGGCACTGCACATCAATCGATTGATCGGGATCGGGTGAGTGTGCGCGATGCACTGTACACCGCAATCTTGTAGGAGCATGGCGTGAAAACTGGTTTCGACTGACGGATAGGCTTTGCCGCCATCGGCGCGAGCGCTCCGCAGAATTTCGCGTTCTTCGGTCAGGTTGGCGGGAGGATCATCGAACATATGCATGATCGGCGCAAACCGGATTCGCGCGAAGCCTTCCTCACTGATTGTCGCCAGTTGATAACCGCTGGACTTCACCCAGAAAGTTTCATCATCGGCGCGGAGCGAAGTATTGCCCTCGCCGATGATGACATATCGCCTTTCCGGTTGACCCAGCGCCCGTGACATCTGAATCAGTGTTTCCGGGGCGTTGGTCGTCATGGGGTTTAGCCTACTTTCACATCGCCGCAGAGATGGACATGCAGTCCCATCGCATGGAACATCGCAGCTTTGGCGGTCAGTGCTTTATCAGCGTCAGCGGCAGTCGGCGCGTATGCCACGTTCAGGTGATTCGCCTTGTGGCGCGCCATCATCTGATCACGATTGACCCCATGCAGCACCGCGTGCATGATGGGCCACTGCGGGGTAGTCGCCTGCCAACGGCGATCGGTTTCCGCTTGAGGCAGGGTTACAACACTTGCACGTCCTAAATCGACATGGAGTTCTCCATCCATGACAAACACACGACTCCACACGATTTCGCCGGGTTTGCTGATTCCCTTGAGCGTGCCGCCGCCCAAACGGAAGTACATCGGAGGCTGGCGTTCACTGGACGTGCCAGCATAGCCGCCAATAAAGTGAGAAGCCGGTGCTGCACCGCTGATGAGAAATACCCAGACATAATCATCGACGCCATCGCCGGTGTAGTGTTCTCCGTAGCGGAGATCATGCAGCGTCGTCGCCGGATCAAAGCCCATGGCGCACCATACACGATTGGTCACGAGCGCATCTAACCCTGCACACTCATCAACTTCATTGAAATGGGGAAGTGCTTGACCTTCGTAGAGTGTCGTTCCATCGGCGGAACGCACGGGAGGACGTTCGACATTGTTCAGCAAGCCTTCAACAAGGTCTGAAGCGGGAGCCATGTCTTTAAGCCCCTGCTGATACTGGATGCCGATCGTGTCGCATCCAAAATCGTGCGCGATTCGGACAGCGGCGATATACATCTTGCACTGCTGGAGAATTTGCGCGTCGGTGAGTTCGCTTTCTTCGTTCGTTCCGGTAACAAACCGCACACCGCGCTGATCCAGCCATGCGCGAACTGCTTGCGCCTCACTGTCCGATACCTGTCGCATGCCAGCGACGAGCGCAGATTGACTTAGGCGTTCTTTGTAAACCCCGGTGCGGTTGAGCAGTTCATCATCGATGACGGCGTTATACATCCCCATGCAGCCTTCATCGAATACACCCATGATCGACTTTTGATGACGTAGTTGGCGTGCCAATGCTTCGCCGAGTGCGCGTTCAGCGGGGCTCGCTTGAGCCGACACAAAATCGCGGACATGCGATGTGTCGTGCGTGATTTTCCCCTCACGAATCCATTGGCGGATTCCATTCAGGAAATAATCATCGGTGAAATCTTCGCTCCATAGAGTGCTGTACGATACGCCCATTTTGGTGAGTGAGCCGTTTAGATTGAGCATCCCGACCAGACCGGGCCACTGTCCGCTCCAATTGGCGACGGTGAGAATAGGACCTTGATGATCGCGAAGTCCATGCAGGACGTGATGGCTGTACTGCCAAACCGACTCGGCGACGATCAAGCGGGCATTGCGCGGAATCGACGCGAAAACATCCATGCCCATGCGCTGATTCCAGATGAAACCATGCTTGAGTGCCGGATCATAGGTATGCCCACGTCGGACAGTGATCCCTTCTTTGGCGAATGCCGCGATAACGCGCTGCTCCATCGCTTCTTGAGCAGCCCAGCAGACTTGGTTAGCGGAGAGACGTAGATCGCCGTTGGCGATCAAAATGGCTTCGTTTTCGGCGATGGGTGCCGGTTCAACAAGTTTGGGTAGTGTATAGGAACTCATATAAATCCTCTCTTGCGTGTCGGTGAAGGCTCAGTCAATGCTTCACAGAACGTTCTTAATTGTTGGATACCTACGTTTGACGGGGTGGCGCTGTTGAAGCGCGGATGATGAGCCGAACAGGCAGAACGATATCTTGGATGGGATGACTGCTTGAATCGGTAAGTAAGGTGATGAGACGTTGTGCCGCTTCTTGTCCCATTGCATATGGGTCTTGTATCACGGTTGTCAAAAACGGACGTGGATTGAGTTGTGCGGGCAAATCGTCGTAGGTGGCGAGGGAAATTTCGCCCGGAATGTCAACGCCTCGGTCGTCGAGCGCCTTTTGTGAGCCGACGGCAATAAAATTGTTCGCGGTCAGGATCGCAGTTGGGCGGGGATGTATCCGATCGAGCATTTCGATAGTGATATCGTAGCCGCTTTGCTGCGTGAACTTGCCGAAGCGGAGCAGCGCGGGATCGGGCGTGACTCCGTATTCGAGGAGGGCGCGGCGGTAGCCTTCGGCGCGCTCCAATCCGGTAGATACGCTGCTGCTGCCGGACAACATCATGATGCGTCGATGACCGAGATCGAGTAGATGCTTAGTGAGGATATAACCACCCGTCACGCTGTCACCGCGCACGACGGTGTGATGATGCCAATCCGGTAGAATGCGGTCAAGGATGATGCTTGGCACGTGATTGGCGAGCATGTTTTCGAGCATTTCGCCGGCGTAGCCTTCGGTCGGCACGATGATCAAGCCATCGATCTGGCGCTGCATGAGCAGATTCACATAGTTGTCGAGTTTTTGCTGCTGTTCGTCCGTATTGCAGAAGATCACGTTGACGTTATGCGCGTTGCAGACATCTTCAACGCCGCGCGCAACTGTCGTCCAGAATGGATTGGTGATGTCTGTGACGATCAGTGCGACCATATTGGTTTTTTGGTGGCGCAGGCTTTGCGCGAGGGTGTTAGGGATGTAATTCAGTTCTTGAATTGCAGCTTCGACCCGCTGGCGCGTTTCTGTGCTGATATACCCTGAGTTGTTCACCACGCGTGAGACGGTGATCGGGGCAACCTTTGCGCGGCGAGCAACATCACGAATGGTGCTGCGTTTTTTACTCATTCCCGACCGTCTACTGTTGTCATAGGGTCTACCATGAACGAGAGGGGCGGACGAATGCCCGCCCCCAAAACTGCATAACAAGCGGTGTTGCCAACGTTATTCGTACAGCACTGCCGCGATTTCTTCGTCGTCGATGGTCGTCGCATCGTAGTACATGAAGCCGGTGTCGATGGTGGTCGGGAGTTCTTCACCGCGAAGCGCCATAACAGCCGCTTCAACCGCACGGTAGCCGATACCGATCGGGTTCTGGGTGATCGCGCCTTCTTCCAAACCGCTGCGGATCGCTTCGATCTGCTGCGCGCCGGAGTCATAGCCGATAACGACAAGCTGTTCCGCCACGTCAAGTTCGGTCACGGCATTGAGAACACCAATGATCGAGCCTTCGTTCGCGCCGAAGAAGCCCTTGAGTTCAGGGTGAGCAAGGATGATGCTGCGGGCGAGGTCGGTCGAGCGAAGCTGGTCGCCGCCACCGTATTGTACGTCAACGACGGTGATGTCCGGATAAGCTTCGGCGATACGATCTACGAAGCCCGCCACGCGGTCGATGCCCGTGCGGCTGGTCTGGTCGTGGGCGATAACGGCAACTTCACCTTCGCCGCCGATGAGTTCTGCCATCATGTCCGCAGCGAGTGCCGCAGCGGCGACATTGTCGGTCGTCGCGGTCGTCACGGGGATGTCACTGTCCACACCGGAGTCGAAACCGACGACCGGGATGCCTTCTTCAGCGGCGCGCTCAAGGAGCGGGATCGCTGCTTGGCTGTCGAGTGCGGCGAAGCCGATGGCGCTGGGCTGACGATCGAGCGCAGCCTGAAGCATGTCCATCTGGCGGTCAACCTGCGATTCGTTCTCCGGTCCTTCAAATGTAATTTCGACGCCGCAGTCTTCCGCTGCCATCTCTGCACCGAGACGGACTGCTTGCCAGAACTGGTGCTGGAAGCCCTTGGAGATCATCGGGATGGTGATACCCGCCGCGAGGTTTTCTGCGGCGATTTCCGGCGTGCAGTAATTTTCCGGTTCAGGTTCGGGCGTTGCTTCCTGAGCCGAAATCCCGATCACAAGGCTGAACAGCATTGCGACTAAGACGAGAAACTTAAGGGTGGATTTCATGTGTATTCTCCATCGTAAAGAACCATTGAAACGTACTGTTGTTATGCTCTAAAAGAGCGACCAACCAATTTAGGAACGGCGGCGGCGGATCATGTCAAGGAAGACCGCCACAATGATGATTGCCCCGGTAACGACGCTTTGCCATTCTTGAGGAACGGACAAGATGCGTAAGCCGTTCGTCAACACGCTGATGACGAATGCGCCGATCACCGTACCGAAAATCGAGCCTTCACCGCCGCTGAGGGATGTACCGCCGATCACGACTGCTGCGATGGCATCAAGTTCATAACCTTGACCCAGCGAGGGTTGTGCGGAGTTTAAGCGTGCCGCAATCATCACACCTGCCAACCCGGAGAAGACTCCCGCGACTGTGTACACAATCATCTTCCATCGGGCAGTGTTCACGCCGGAAATACGTGCGGCTTCTTCGTTGCTGCCAAGCGCAAATGTGTAGCGACCAAGTTGTGTTCGGAATAGGATGAAACTACCTATGAGTGCCGCACCGAACATGATCAACACCCCATTGGGGATTTCAATCACGCCGGGGATTTGCAAAATCACGCCTGTTGCAAGATCAGTGAAACCAGAGCCGCGATCAAAGTAAATCGGCGCAAGTTCTGATAGGACGAGCGACAATCCTTTTGCAATGTAGAGCATACCGAGTGTCGCCACGAACGGAGGGACGCGCATCCGGGCGATCACAACGCCGTTGATCAGCCCTGCGAGTGCTCCCGTCAGAATGCCTGCTAGGATGCCTATGGGAAGCGGCGCGCCTGCTTCGGACACGACTTTCGCGGTGATCACCGCTGAGAGGGTCATCACCGTGCCGATCGAGAGATCGATTCCGCCTGTGATGATGACAAAAGTGACGCCTACGGCGAGGATGCCGTTGACCGCTGTCGCAATCAGAATTCCTTCAATATTGCGAGGACCTAAGAAGTTTTCGGATGACAGCGAGAAGACGATGATTAGGATCACAAGTGCGGCAAATGCCAGAATGCGCTGCAGCGCCTCAGATTTCCAAAGTCGCCCTGCGACAGCCGTCAGAGTGTTGTTCTGCTGAGGCATGGTGCTAGTTTGCATAGTTCAGTCGTCCTCAAATTAAAATGGGGATGCTTCCCCAAGTGTTAATTATTGTGCCGCGCTTGCAGTCTCTACCACGCCTGTCCGCTGCGTAGCAAAACGCATAATCTTTTCCTGTGTTGCTTCGGCGCTGGTTAGTTCGCCTGTGATGCGCCCTTCGCACATCACAATGATTCGATGGCTCATCCGCAGAATCTCCGGAAGCTCCGACGAAATCATGATGATCGACTTACCGTGCCGCGCCAGTTCATTGAGCAGCTTATAGATTTCACTTTTTGCGCCAACATCGATACCGCGTGTCGGCTCATCGAAGATTAAAATATCTGTGTCTGCCGTCAACCACTTGGCAATGACTACTTTTTGTTGATTCCCGCCGGAAAGGTTGCGGACGCGCTGCCGGACGCTTGGCGTTTTAATCGCCAGTGCATCGACCTGCTGTTTTGCCGTCTGCCGGATTTTGCCGTCATCGATAATGCCGAGCGAATTGACGAATTCACGCAGCGACGCCATGCTGACGTTGTTCGCCACGTCCATCCCTACAACCAACCCATACCGTTTGCGGTCTTCGGAAAGATAGCCAATTCCGCGTTGTACAGCGTCTTGTGGATGATGAATGGTGACGGACTTGCCGTTGACCTTCAACTCAATCGAGTCGCAGTGGTCAGCGCCGACGATCGCGCGTGCAACTTCTGTACGTCCTGCACCCATCAAGCCCGCAAAGCCGAGGATTTCGCCGCGTTTGAGCTTGAAGCTGACACCGCGCAGTTCACGCCCCCGGTTCAGATTGTTCACTTCTAGAACGATGTCTTCAGACGGTGTTTCGGGAAGTTCCGGCTTTGATTCATAGATGGTGCGTCCAACCATCAGCGAGATTACCCGATCGATAGTCGTTTCCGGCGTGAGCAGGGTTTCAATGTAATGCCCATCGCGCATGACGGTGACGCGGTTGGTAATCTGCTTGATTTCTTCCATGCGGTGACTGATATAAACAATCCCGATGCCTTTTTCGCGCAGACGGTTGATTGTGTGGAACAATTCTTCGATTTCGGCTTCAGTCAGCGCGGCGGTCGGCTCATCCATGATCAGCACTTGCGAGTTGTAGGAGAGCGCTTTTGCGATTTCGACCATTTGCTGGCGTGCAACAGTGAGTCCACCAACGCGCTGTCTCGGATTCAGATCGAGGTGGAGCGAGTCGAGGATAACCTGCGCTTGTTGGTTGATTTTCGCATCGTCAAGAAGGAATGGGATCGGGTGGCGCGGTTCGCGTCCGATGAAAATGTTTTGAGCAACGGTGAGATGAGGCATCAAGTTGAGTTCTTGATGGATCATCGTGATGCCGAGCATCTGTGCCGCGTGCGGGCTGGGGATTTCGACTTCCCGACCGCGCAAAAAGATCTGTCCCGCATCTTTGCGGTAGACCCCGGCAAGGATTTTCATCAGTGTCGATTTACCGGCGCCATTTTCGCCAACGAGGGCATGAACTTCCCCGGTATGGAGTTCAAATTGGCATCCTTCACAAGCAGTGACACCCGCAAAGGCTTTGTTGATGCCGCGCATTTCAACGAGCAATTCCATTGTAAAGCCTCAGTTTGCAATAACTTTTTTAGGCACAAAACGCCAGATAACGCCCTTATGGTACGGGTACCATCTCATTTGAGCTAAAGGTAGCATGAAACTAAAGCGCTGTCAACAATTGAGATGTGATGGGGTTGGAAATTGACGAGTAATTTACTTTGTAATACGGCAGTGCGAATAACGGAAGATAGATCTAACCTTAAGGAGTTTGCATGTTCAGTGTGGCATATCTGGCAAGCAACCGCTGCTTGAACGGTTCGTTCTATGTCGGCAGCAGATGATACGACCGTAAACCCACTAAAACGCGATCCCCTTCATGTAGGTTAAGCGCCCGTGCCTCCGCCGCTGTCAACAGCGCTTGAACAAGGTTGCCCTCGTGTTCACCGGTGAGTGCTACCTGAACACGAAGCATCGGTTGTGCGAATGCGATTGACTGTATTACCCCTGTGCCGATCACAGCCTCACCGCCCACGCTGTTTTCTGCGCGCCGCAGCAGCACTTCTTCCGGTCGGAACAGGAGTTTGATCGCGTGACCATTCAGGTGAGGTGTTCCCGGCGGGACAGGGAGATAAGCGTTATTAATCACGACAGATTCACCACTGCGTCGGGCATCAAGCAGATTCGCTGTTCCCAAGAATGCGGCAGTAAATAAACGCTGCGGTGCTCGATACAGCGTGTCGGGTGTGCCAACTTCAAGCAGTTCACCCTGTTCGATCACACCGATTCGGTCAGCAATATCAAATGCTTCTTCTTGATCATGGGTGACCAGAATGGCTGTCACGCCGAGCCGCCGCTGGATTTCGACCAATTTTTGACGGAGCTGCACGCGGATTTTGACATCGAGCGCGCCAAATGGCTCGTCAAGCAGGAGAACGCTTGGCTCATAGGCGAGCGCACGCGCCAAAGCGACACGCTGCTGCTGACCACCGGAAAGCTGTGACGGCATCCGGTCTCCCAGTTCAGCAAGTTCGATCAGGTCGAGCAGTTCTGCGACACGGCGATTCTGTTCCTGACTACTGGTGCGGCGAATGCTCAATCCGAACGCGATGTTCTGCCGGACAGTCATATGGCGAAACAGCGAATAGTTTTGAAAGACAAAACCCGTTCCGCGCTTCTGCGGTGGCAGTTCGGTCACATCCTGTCCGTGGAGTGTTATTCGTCCGCTGTCTGGCTGAAGCAGCCCTGCGATCACCCGCAGCAGCGTACTTTTTCCGCTGCCGCTTGCCCCCAACAGAACGAATAATTCCCCGGCTTCGATAGTGAGCGAGATATTCTTGAGGACGGCTTGCGCCCCGTAGGATTTGCTCACGCCTTGAATTTCAATTGACATGGCGTGCTTACCTTTCTTCTTGGCTCAGGCGGCGGCGCAGAGTACTCATCAGAATAAGGATTCCGATCGAGAGCAGGCATAATGCCACGCTAACACTGTAAGCACCGACGGTGCTGCGATCATTCAACGCGCGGTACACATAGCTCGTCGCCGTTTCGGTATATCCTTCAATGTTGCCGCTCACGACTGCGACCGCGCCGAATTCCCCGATCGCGCGTGCGAACGTGAGGACAATCCCGTACAGAAGTGCGGTACGAATCTCTGGCAGGATTACGCGGCGAAACGTCGTAAAACTACCCGCTCCAATCGTTGCTGCGGCTTCTTCCTGCTCCGGGGTGAGCGTCTGCAAAACAGGCTGGACTTCGCGCACCACAAACGGCAGCGAAACAAAGACCTTTGCCAGCAGAATCCCCGGCAGTGCGAACACAATTGGCACGAGCGGCGGCGCTAACCAGCCATCGCGTCCGAATAGGACGATCATCGCGTATCCGGCAATCACAGGCGAGAACACGAACGGAATATCGACCAACGTATCAAACAGCTTACGCCCGCGAAAACGATGACGGGTGAGCACCCATGCCGTTGTCAATCCAAGGATCGCATTAATGGCGACTGCCGCGCCCGATAAAATCAGCGTGACTTGGAATGCGTGGATCACACTTGGATCGCGGAATGTATTCAGGATCGGTTCAATTCCGCTCGCGAATGCTCCCTGAACAACGGCGATCAGCGGCACAATGAACAAAATCGCCGCGTAACCAATCGCGATCACAATGAGCAGGATGGCGATGGGGGAACGGGGAGTCACTTCACGCATGAGTGCTTCTCCTCATCAGCCAATCGACGCTTAGCGTAACGATAAATGCGATGATCAACAGCACCATTGAAACACTGCTTGCCGCTTGTAGATCGCCCGCCTCAACTTGAGTATAAACATAAACCGTCCCGGTCTGTGATCGGAACGGGATGTTGCCTGCTACCACAATCACCGAGCCGAACTCACCGAGCGACCGTGCAAAACTGAGCATCGCGCCGGTGATCACCGCTGGACGAATTGCTGGAAAAATCACGCGGCGAAAGGTTGTCCATGCGCCTGCGCCGATAGTAAATGCTGCTTCGGTTTGACTTGCATCAAGCTGGAGGAGAACAGGCTGCACAGTGCGGATCACAAACGGGTAGCCGACGACCAGGAGTGCTAGGATGATCCCCGGCACGGCAAATAGAACGCGGATACCCAGTTGATTGTTTAAGAAACTGCCGATCGCGGTCTGCGGACCATACAGGAGCACCAGCATTACACCCGTGACCAGTGTCGGAATCGCAAACGGCAAATCGATCAGGGTGTTTAAGATGCCTTTGCCGGGAAAACGATAGCGTACCAGCACAAACGCGGTGAGTACGCCGATCACCGTGTTGATCAGTGCCATAACTGCGGATGTATACACGGAAAGCGTCACGGCGCTGATCGCTTCGGGGCGGGTGATGCTCGACCAGAATTCAGCTAATCCAAAACGAAGCCCTTGCACCTGCACCACGATGAGCGGTACTAGGATGAAAGCAATCAAATAACCAAGCGCGACCGCACGCAGCCCGAGGAGACCGAAAGACGGTCTCCCGGAACGACGTGCTGCCGCCCGTTCGCTTCCTGCCGGAGCGGACAGTCGGAGTTCTGTCATTTACTCTCCTTGCACTTCCGCGATGATCCGCGTGAAGAGTCCCTCGTCTCCAAAAATCGCCGACCGCGCTTCACCCCAACCACCGAATTCCTCGATTGTGAACAGGTCTTCGACCGGCGCAAACGTGATCGATGTATTCGGTGTGACTGCGCCGGGGGCTTCTGGTGTGACTGCCGCGCCTTCGTCGATCAAGCCGTATTCGGCGGCTACCGCAGGGCTGACAGGGCGGAAACCACGGTTGGCAAAGGCGCGCTGTGCATCGGCTGTAAACAAGAACTGTACAAACGCTTCGGCGACTTCCCGTGTGCCGTGTAGATCGACATACGTATCGACTACTGCAACAGGATTTTCGATCAGAATGGTGGACTGTGGAATGACAAGTTCGTACTGACCACCCACCAATTGACCGCCGAGGACTTCATTCTCATAAGTGATTGCGACATCGCCGATGCCGCGTTCGAATGTGAGAAAACTCTCGCGCCCGTCACGGTCAAGCACTTCGATATTGCCTACCACCGCGCGCAAAAACGCCTCTGCGCCTGCATCATCCGCGCTAAAGCCTTCTGCTGCGCCGTGTCGTGCACCGCCAAGCGCCCCCAGAATATTCCACTGAGCACCGCCGCTCGTCGCCGGATCAGGTGTGATCACTTGGATATTCTCACCTGCCAGCGCACCCCATCCTGTAATTCCGAGTGGGTTGCCGGGGCGTACCGCCAGCACAACCAGCGATTGAGTCACAAAGCCGTTATATGGTGTTTCTGTTTTCCAATCCTCACTGATCAAACCTGCATCGACCAATCGGGTAATATCCGGCTCAATCGAAAGCGCGACGATATCGGCTTCAAACCCGCCTGCGACCGCGCGTGATTGTGCTCCTGACGCTTGATACGATTCCAGCACGATCACCTGCTGACCGGTCTGTTCCTGCCAATAACGCTGAAACAGCGGAATAATATCTCCATACGCCTCACGGGGGACGGCATAGCCGGCGAGCGTCAAAGTAATCGAGGCTGGTGCATCCTGTGCTTGAACAGGTGCGAGTACGGTAATCAGCAGAACAATAGAAATGATCGAAACGATACGCGAAAACTGCTTCATGCGTGATTTTCCTCCACTTGTCATTAGACGACTTACTCTATCATTTTGGTCATCTAAGAGTCAAGTATGTTACCACCTGGTTGCCACCCGTTTTTGAACTCAGATGGTAGACGCTACGCTATGGTAGAATTAAGATGGAA
>CALBRY010000220.1 GCA_937927665.1 uncultured Chloroflexota bacterium | reverse complement strand
CCGATGGTTACGCAGATTCGCACCGTGTTAGAGAAATATCAAGCGGCAGGCGGAAGCTATCGCGAGGTGGTGGTCGATGCGGCGCATACTCCTTATCTTGAGCAGCCGGAGGCATTCAACGAAGCCTTCCACGCGCATTTGAAATCAAACGGCTAGCTCATTTTCTCGCTTCGGTAGAACGAGCGGCAGCCCGATAAATGCTCCCGCTCTTTTACGCAACTTTGTGAAGTACATGTGCTTTGTGTATGTGTGATGGAGGCTTTACCTTGAGTAAAAAAGTTCTTCTCTTTGTTATCGCGGCGATGCTTCTGCTCGGCGCGGTGACTGCCTTCGCTCAGGAAGGCGATGTGCTGAAGATCGGTCTGCTGACCGACCAATCAGGCGCACTCACGATTTACGGCTTTGAACTGGAATACGGCTTCAAGCTCGGTCTGCTCTATGCAGCGGGCGTCGATCCGGCGGAATATGCTTCGATTGATGAAGCGATGGCAGCAGTCACGATTGCTGGTCGTCCGGTTGAAGTGATCGTCCGCGACAACGGCAGCGACCCGGACACGGGCGCGACTCAGGCGCGTGAACTGATCGAGCAGGAAGGTGTCGAAATCCTGGTTGGTGCGCCGTCGTCGGGTGTGACGCTCGGACTCCAGCAGGTTGCTTTGGACAGCGATGTTGTCCTGTTCGCCGCCCCCGGCGCTTCACCTGCCATCACCGGCGCGAACTTCAACGTCAACACCTTCCGCGTCTGCCGCAATACGTTCCAGGACTCGCTGGCACTCGCATCGTTCGCAACCGAAGGCTTGGGCGCGAATTGGGTTATCCTCGCGGCGGATTATGACTTCGGTCGTTCGTCGGCAGCGGCTTTTGAAGCCGTCCTCGGCGGAGCAGGCGTGACCTTTGTTCAAGAAACAATCTACGCCCCGCTCGAAACCACCGACTTCACCCCCTATCTCCAACAGGTGCTCGACTCCGGCGCGGATGCCGTCCTCCCGATTTGGGCAGGCGATACGTCCGTCACCCTGTGGCAGCAGTTCGCGGAACTCGGTGTCGGCGAACAGATGAATATCGTCGGCGCGTTCAACAGCAATGACATCGTTGCTGTGAGCGACCCCAGCACCATCGGCAGCATTTCGTGGATCGTCTATCACTACTCGTTCCCGCAGAACGAAGTGAACGACTGGCTCACCGCGCAGTATCAGGCTGTCTACAGCGATTTCCCCGACCTGTTCAGCGAATGCGCGTTTGCGACCGCTCAGGCAGTCGTGGCAGGCATCGAAGCGACCAGCGGTGATACGCTCCCCGAATCGCTGATCCCGGCGCTCGAAGGGCTCGTTTTTGAAGGTCCGAAGGGCACCTATGCCATTCGCCCGTCCGATCATCAGGCGCTTGTCCCGATGTACATCGCCCAGTTGACCAACCTCGATGACGCCAGCCAAGACTTCTATGATCTGCTCGCGGAAGTCCCGGCTTACGAAGTAGTCCCGCCCGTAATGCTTCCCGAAGGCATGGCAGATCGTTTGACACTGGATGAAGAATTCAATGCGATGATCGCTGAGATGGCGGCAGCCGCAGGCTCGTAATAACGTTCGCAGCAGTGGGAACGGGTGCGGTTTGCCCGTTCTCACTCCAAAAAGTCGTAGAGATTTATCCATGACTGAAGCAATTCTTGAGGCACGCCATTTACGGAAAGAATTTGGCGGATTAGTCGCCGTCGCGGATGTCAGCATTGTCATCACACGCGGCACGACTCATTCGATCATCGGTCCTAACGGCGCAGGGAAAACTACGCTGTTCAACCTGCTGAATGGCAAATATCATCCAACACGCGGTCAGGTGATCCTGAACGGCGAAGACATCACCAATACACCCGTCTACCGCCGCGTACACAAGGGAATGGGGCGGTCATTTCAGATCACCAATATCTTCCCCAACCTTACTGTATTGGAAAATGTCCGGTTGGCGGCGCAAGCGCTCGGTAAATCGAATTACCGGTTCCTTCGCCGCGCCGATTCCTTCAAAACATACATACAGCGTGCAGAAGAAGCCCTCGATATTGTCGGTCTAGCACCGATGGCATACTCCCCCGCGAATGTGCTGCCGCACGGCGGCAAGCGCAAACTCGAATTGGCGATCATTCTGGCAGGCGATCCTGAAATTCTGCTGCTCGACGAACCGACTGCGGGAATGGCATCCGAACAAGTCCCCGAATTGATCGAAACGATTGGCGCGATCCGTCGTAAGGGCGGCAAGACGATCGTGATGGTCGAACACAACATGAATGTCGTGATGAACATCTCCGACCGCATCACGGTAATGCATCAAGGTGAGGTGCTGTCCGAAGGTAGACCCGATCAGATATCTAACGATAAAACGGTGCAAAGCGTGTATCTTGGCGAGTTGTACGATTTGCCGGGGAGACAGCAATGAGCGCGATCCTCGAAATCCGCGACATTCACACGTTCATCGGGCAGTTTCATATTCTGGAAAATGTGAGCGTGAGCGTACCGAAAGGCAGCATCACGGTGCTGTTGGGACGCAACGGCGCGGGCAAAACAACCACGCTCAAGAGCATCATGGGAATCACCCCACCCGCCAGCGGATCGATCACGTTTAATGGTCAATCGCTTGTCGGCAAACGCCCCTACACGATCGCGCAGTTGGGCGTCGGTTATGTTCCCGAACATCGCGCCATCTTCCGTGAACTCAGTGTGCGCGAGAATCTACTCGTTGCCCAACGGGGAAGCGATGATTTTGAGCGCAAGGCAGACGCGGTTTTTGAGCTTTTCCCAGACCTCAAACGATTGTACTCACTGCCGGGCGGAAATCTCTCCGGCGGGCAGCAGCAAATGCTGGCAATCGCGCGCGCGCTCATTCCCGATAATCATCTTCTCCTGATCGACGAACCCAGCGAAGGGCTTGCACCCGTCATTATTGAGCAGTTGATGGCAGCGATCGAGAAACTCTCCGCACAGGCAACGATACTGTTGGTTGAGCAGAACTTCCGCGTCGCCAGCAAACTCGCGGATCGGTTCGTGATCATTGATGACGGTCAAAGTCCGATTTCAGGCGCAATGGGCGAGCTTATCGGCGATGAAGCCTTGATCCGCCGCTATCTGGGCGTGACCTAGAAAGGACTCGTCATGGTCAGAACTTCACGAAATACATCGATCGTTGCGATCATCGCCATCATCATCGCGCTTCTGGCAGTCGGTTGGATCACCGCCGGGAGCATCGGAAATTTCGGTATTACGGTGATGTCTGGTTTATTTCAAGGAATGCTGCTGTTCCTTGTCGCTTCCGGGTTGTCGATTATCTTCGGCTTGATGGACGTGCTGAACTTCGCGCAGGGCGCGTATTTCATGATCGGCGCGTATGTCGCCTATGATGTTCAACATGTTGGCGGCGTCATCGACTTGACCACCACAATTCCCGACCCGAATATTCGTTTCGTTTTCGCCGTAATCGCCGCGATCATTGTTGGTGCGGGATTAGGCGTCATCCTTGAGCGCGGACTGCTGCGCCCCTTGTATGCGCGCCCCGTCTTTCAGCTTGTGCTGACGTTCGGTGTCTCGCTGGTACTCGCGGAAATCGTCCAGTTCATTTGGACGACAACTCCCTACAGTTGGACAGAAACCTTCGGCATCCGCGAAAGCTTTTTCACCCTGTTTGATCAACGATTCAGCACCTATCGCCTGTTCGTAATCGGCATGGGCGTCGTGCTAATTGTTGGAATCGCGGCACTGCTCCGCTACACGCGCATCGGAATCATTATCCGCGCCGGCGTTGAAGACAGCGGCATGGTCGAGGCGTTGGGTATCAACGTCCGCGCGATCTTCACACTTGTGTTCACGCTCGGCTGTGCGATTGCTGCCTTCGGCGGTGCGGTGGCTGCTCCGTTCCTCGGTGCATCCTCAACCATTGGAACGAGCTTTCTTTTGCAAGGGATCGCCGTTGTGGTTCTCGGCGGCATGGGCAGCTACGTGGGAACAGCGGTCGGTAGTGTGATGGTGGGTCTAGCGATCGCGGTCGCGCAGTCTGCCGCCATTGGCACGGACTTTTCTGCGCTTCCCAGTATCACACCGATGCTTCTGCTCATCCTTGTGCTGCTTATCCGTCCGAGCGGCTTATTCGGAGGTAATGCGCGATGACCCCGCCTCGCAACTCGTTGATGCAAACCCTCCGTGAAAACTGGCTTCCAGCCGCAGTCATGCTCTTTTTGATCCTGTTTCCATTCATCGTGGGCGCACTCACGGATTCCAGCCCGATGGGTGTCGCGCGCGGCGATCGCATGGTCATGCGCGGCGAATCAGTACGCTGGCAGTCCGTATTGATCGAAGTTTTCATCCTTGGCATTCTGGCGATGAGCTACAACCTGATTTTCGGCTTCACCGGGGTGATCTCATTCGGTCACGCGCTGTTCTTCGGTCTTGGGGGATACATCTTAGGGATGTTCCTCGAATACACGGGAATGGATACCGGACTCGCGATGGTTCTCGGCGTTGTCGTCGGGGTCGCGGCAGCAGGGATTGTCGGGCTGATAGTAGGTTTCGTCTCACTGCGATTGCGTGGGGTCTATTTCACGATCTTTACACTGGCAGTCGCGGAGATGTGCTACATCTTTTTCAGCCGCTGGCAGGTTACCAACGCCGAAGACGGGTTCACCATTGGCAGTCTCCCCGCTTGGCTGGATCCCACCCAGAGCCGCCTCAACTTCTATTACATCGCTTTGGCGCTGTTCGCATTCACGTATCTCTTCATCCGCCGCTTGGTCAATTCACCTACAGGCGCGGTATTCAAGGCGATCCGCGAAAACGAAGATCGCGCTCAAGCGGTCGGTTTCAACACGCTGAACTACAAGCTGATCTCGATCGCGCTTGCGGGGATGCTGGCGGCATCGGCGGGGATGCTTCAGGTTATCCTGAACAAGAAAGTTGGTCCAGAGGTTCTCGGTGTCAGTTACACGGTTGATCCGCTGCTGATGACGATTATCGGCGGGATCGGCACATTCAATGGACCAATTCTCGGTTCGGCAGGACTGCATCTGCTCGACGTATTCTTCCGTGATGCGACGATCACGATCGGCGAAACGAGCATTCAGATCGCGAACCTGTGGGGTCTGCTCCTTGGGAGTGGGTTCATCCTCGTGGTGATCATCTTCCCGTTGGGCATCATCGGCACATGGCAGCGATGGCGATTGAAAGCGCGAGGTCGCATCGCCAAAGCTGCACGACCCGATCCTTCGATGAATCCCAAAACCGAGCCTTAACGATACAGCCGCTCGTAAAGCGCATTTTGTCGCAAACGAGCGGCTTTCATTTTTTCTGCTGCCGTGGGGCGCGGATCAAGTACCTCTCGAATGTTGGGCGGATAAGCATTGAGATCGCATAAGCCGAGAGCGTGCAGCGCCAGAATGGCTGTCCCCCGTGCGGTCACTTCGCTGTCTCCGGTGATATGCAGGGGGCGATTTAGTGCGTCCGCGATAAGCTGCGCCCACGCTTTGTTATGAACGATTGCACCACCGCCTCCCACAACGATCGCATCATCCGTAATCAATTCATTTAGCAGCAGCGCAATCGAGGCAAGGCGCAGGGCAACGCTTTCATACAGCGCTTGTGCGATTTGTACGGGTGTGGTCGTCATACGCAAGCCGTGAAGGGTTGCCGTCGCATTGGCGTTCCAGCCGGGGCTGCGCTCTCCTTGGAACAGCGGGAGAACCGTCAAACCGTGGGCATCGGGTTCAGCGTGTTCGAGAAGCGTGTGCAAGTCACCATAGCTAAATTTGAAAGTCTGCTGAAGCCAGCTTTCGATGTTCCCGCCTTCTGTCGTTGCGCCGCCAACAAGATGAAGCGGAGCGCTGATGCGATATCCCCACAACCCATCCGGTAAGTGCGGTGCATCACCGTGAAACACGGTTCGCAGCGCCCCCGTTGTGCCGAGTGTCAGTGCGATATGAGATGAATCGACACAGCCCGAACCAACATTTGCTGCCGCGCCATCGCCTACAGCCGGGAAAAACGGAACATCACGCAGCGCTTTCCATCGATTAGCATAGTCACCCGTCAAGCCGCGCTGTGGTTGATCGTGATCGATCAGTGCTGGCAGTCGCAACATGCTTAAGTTCAGTTCCTCAAGCCATTCAGTATCCCATGTTAGCTCAGCGCGGTTGAGCATTCCTGACCATGTTGCTACAGAATAACTGCATGGCGATTGATCGAACCAGCAGGAATAAAGATAGGTGGCGAGATCCAACCAGCGATGAACGCGCTCAAATTGCTCAGGCTGTGTGCGTTGGAGCCAATGCAGGCGCGCCGGTAGATAAGCCGTATGCAAGCGGCATCCTGTTCGCTGGTGTGCGGCTTTTGCATCAACACGGGCGCTCAGATAATCAACATCCTCGGCGTTTTGCGTATCCGCATACGTGTAAATTGGGGTTATCGGGTGATTATGTGCATCCACGCCCACAACGCTTCCAACAAGGGTTGCCATACAAACCGCGTGGATCGGCTCATCGGTTGATAATTCCAGCAGTTGATCAAGTGCCGTTTCTACATGCGCCTTGAGCAAAAGCGGATCAAGGGTTGCCGCGCCTTCAGGGTTTTTGGTGAATGTTTGAGGCATCTGCACAACGGCATCCGGGATTGGTCGAGCCGAGTCATCGAACAATATCCCACGAATTGAAGAACTTCCTATGTCAATAACGATTACGCTCATTGTGCAGCCTTTGTGTAAACAAAAAAGCGACCGATAAGGGTCGCTTTCATTGTGTTCTATGGAGAGAATTG
>CALBRY010000219.1 GCA_937927665.1 uncultured Chloroflexota bacterium | reverse complement strand
AGATGGAGATCAAGAAGATGAAGCTCAAAATGTTTGCCGCCGTCGCTGTGATACTCGTGTTAGCGCTTTCCGCTTTCGCCGTGTTTGCATTAGGTCCAGCACCCTCTTGGCAGTTGACAGCTGCTCCAGCAGGGGTATGTACGGACGATGACATTTTTATTCCCGGTGTTGAAATCAACGTTCCCGCGCCGATGTTCGCTTCCGAAAGCGGAACACTGAGCGCGCCGGGTTTCCCGGGTTTGGGATACACACAAGATACGAACTTTCAAGGCGTTGGCACATTTGGATTTACCGTGTTTACCGATCCGTTTGTGCTTCCGGCAAACACCCCGCTTACGTTGAGCATCACCACCTACGCCGGACCGAATTACACGGGTGGCGCTGTCTATGTCAGCACGATGACATGGGACTGCACGACGGGCGTGATTTCATCACTCGTGAACAGTATCCCGGATTCGTCGGGCTGCGCGGCGGGTCTTCCCAGCGGCGCGGTGATGGGACACGCTCCCAACGGCGCACAGATTTACGGCAGTCCTGCTGCGGGTGGCGCAACCACGAACAACCTGAACCCCGGCACGTATTATGTCATCGGTGTTGATGCCACAGGCGAATACTCGAAAGTCTGGCTCACCTGCACCAGCCAATTCTGGGTGCGCTCGGATACGCTCCAGCCTTCGTATCAGGCGCCTTGGAACGGTCAGGCGCTGCCAACCAACGTCGTCAGTTAAGCATCGCAGCCGCGCAGTCGCATACAGGTTACACCACACAGGGACTCGCACGAGTTCCTGTGTTCATTTTGCACACGCGCGTCGTTCGTTCTAATATGTCACTTGCGCTACAATAAACGCTATGGACACAAAGACGACCCCACCCGGATCGCAGCTTCAAGCGATCCGCGCCAGAATCTCGGATTATGACCGCCGCGCCGCCAAATATGCGCCGGTCAGCGCCGCATTGGGCGACCTGTACGGCTTCCCGGATTGGCGTCCTTTTCTGCCGCCGCTGGACGAGCTGATCGACTGCATCCTCAGCCAAAGCACGAATGATCGCAACCGTGACCGGGCATTCGCCGCGCTCAAGGCGAATTTTCCGTCGTGGGAGGCGGTCATGGAAGCCCCACTCGATCAGGTCATTGAGACGATCAAGCCTGCCGGACTGGCGAACAGCAAAGCGCCGCGCATTCAACAGGTGCTGCGCAAGATTGATCTCGAACGCGGTGAACTCAGCATCGACTTTCTGGCAGACCTTGATCTCGAAAGTGCCCGCCAGTGGTTGATGAATCTCGATGGGGTGGGACCGAAAACGGCGGCAATCGTCCTGTGCTTCGCGTTCGGGCGTCCCGCGTTTCCGGTGGATACGCATATTCATCGGGTTGGGCAGCGCATCGGGTTCTTGCCAGATGGGATCAGCGCTGATAAAGCGCATCCGGTGATGGAGAGCATGATTCCGCCGGAGGATCATTTCGCCTTCCATTTGAACCTAATCCGGTTAGGGCGCGAAGTTTGCACGTCGCGCCGCCCGTTTTGCGAACGCTGTCCACTGACCGATCACTGTGACTATTATCAGCAGAACGCTCGTACCTTCATTCATCCGATGACGGAACCGCAAACACCATGACAAAGCGCTTGAATGCACCCCGAATCAGCAGTCACGAATTCGTCGAGATGCGGCAGACGCTCGCCACGCTCAAATCGCAGCTCGCGCTGCCGCGCGTTGATACCAATCACTTCATCCGCCAGTTGGATAAAATGGCGGAAATGATCACCCGCATGGAAGCGGAACATAAACAGCTTTCACAGCAGGGGCGCTTCGAGGCGCTGTATTCCGTAAGCCGTCTGTTAGGCTCATCGCTTGACTTGCAAACCGTGCTCGATCAGGTGATGGACGCGATCATTCAGCTAACCGGCGCGGAACGGGGTTTTCTCATGCTCCGCGATGACGATGGACAGATCGCGGTTGTGGCGGCGCGCAATTATGATCAACAAACGCTCGACGGCAATCAATTCCAGTTCAGCCGTACCATTGTTAATCACGTCATGGATCACGGCGAGCCGATCCTGACCACCAACGCCAGCGAAGACCCGCGCTTTAATATGCAGGAGAGTGTTTTAGGGCGCTCACTGCGGAGCATCATGGCGACACCGCTCCGCGCACGCGGTACGGTATTCGGCGCGGCATACGTCGAAAATCAGGCGATTGCCGGATTATTCAGCACCGAAGATTTAGCCACGCTGGAAACATTCGTCGGTCAAGCATCCGTCGCCATCGATAACGCGCAGTTGTTCAGTGCGACCGATCAGCAGTTAGCGGCGCGTTTGCAGGAACTCAGCCAACTGCGGCGTATCGATATGCAGTTGAACGAGACGCTTGATGCAGATAAGGCGATGGAAATCACGCTCGATTGGATTTGCCGCGTTGCCGATGCCAATATGGGGCATATCGGGCTGGTAACGCATGAGCATGTCGTCGCCAAACATCACTTCTGTTACAACCCCAACACGGATCAACCCGTATTTCTGGAGGAACTCTATCCGGCGGTACGCGATGCGGTCGATACCCGCTCGTCATTCATGATCGGTGATGAAGACCCGAACGGCGCGCATATTTTGATCGTTCCGGCGCGCCGCGAAACGAAAGTGATCGCGCTGGCGGTTGTCGTCAAGACGCGCGGCATTTTTTCCGATGAACAGCGCGATATGATCGATCGCATTGTCGCCCGCGCCGCTGTGCCTATCGAAAACGGTGGGTTATACGCGGCAGTCAAAGCCGCTGATATTGCCAAAAGTGAGTTTGTCGGCATCGTCGCGCACGATCTCAAAGTGCCGATGACCAGCATCATCGGGTATGCCGATCTCACCTTGATGGATGGCGGCTTAACCGAAGAACAAACCTATTTTCAACAGCGCGTCCGCGAGACGGTCGAACGTATGGAAATGCTCGTCAGCGATCTGGCGGATATCAGCCGTATCGAAAGCGGTCACTTCTTTATGACGCCGACCCGCGTTCCTGTCGCCTCGATTTTACAGGGCGTGCGCGATGGCATTATCACCCAGATTCAGGCGCGCCAGCATCGTTATATCGAAGATGTTGAGCCGAATTTGCCCGCCATGTGGGTAGATTATTACCGTCTGCTTCAAGTGCTCACCAATTTGACGAGTAACGCCTATAAATACACGCCAAACGGCGGCACGATTACGCTCGTAGTGCGTCAGGTGGGCAGCCGCATTGAGTACTGCGTAACCGACAGCGGCGTCGGTCTAACGCCGGAGCAGGTCAAAATGTTGGGTAAGAAATTCTGGCGCGCCGCCGATGAGTTTACACGCTCACAGCCGGGGACGGGCTTAGGGTTCGCCATCACCCGCAGTTTGATCGAGCAAATGGGAAGCACCATTCAGATTGAAAGTGAAGTCGGCAAAGGCAGCCGCTTCACGTTTAGCGTACCGATTGATAACCGGGAACTCCAGTAACCGCAAGGGGGTCAGGGCTTGACGAACACATCACTGGAACAGGCGCACACGCTGCTGAATACCTTAATGGAGCAGGCGCGCATCGGGGCGATCGTTCCGGTGCGTCTGCCCGCACAGCTAGAGGAAATCGCTCTGCTGCTGGCAGAAGCGAAAAAACAGGCGGATATACCAATACCGCCGCCGCCCGCAGCAGACCTCGTTGATCGTGAAGCTGTCTTGAAAGAACAGGCAGGTTTCTTCGGTCATGCCGTCCATGAGCTTCGCACGCCGATGACCAGTATTCGCGGCTACAGCGATATGATGGTTAATCCGGCGATGGGAACACTCAGCGATATGCAAAAGCAGTTTGCCGAAGTGATCCGCGCCAACGCGAAACGCATGGAAACACTGCTGCAAGACGTTAGCGACATCAACAAACTGCGCGCCGGAACACTGCGTGTCACCATCAAGATCGACATGTGCAAGAATATTGCCATGATGATCGACTAGAACACGCGCACCCTAGCCGAGCAGTTGAACCGTACGCTTACATTCGA
>CALBRY010000218.1 GCA_937927665.1 uncultured Chloroflexota bacterium | reverse complement strand
CGCAGCGTCAAAAAGATGCTGATCGTAAACGCCTGCACCATCAGCGGGATTTTGATGCGTACAAGCTGCTGAATGCTGTCCGCGCCATCGATTTTGGCGGCTTCGATGACTTCCTGCGGAATCCCCATCAGTCCGGCGATATAAATCAGCATCATATAGCCGGAAAGCTGCCATACGCCGACGATCACCAGCGCCACAAAGGCTTTGTCAGTCTCCACCAGCCATGAATACTGAAGCAGCGGAATGCCGGTCAGGTCGCCAACGCGCGTAATGAACGTCGCAAAAATAAACTGCCAGATGAATCCTAGAATCACACCGCCGATCAGGTTGGGGATAAAAAAGGCGGCGCGAAAGAAATTACGCGCTGGAAGATTCGATGTGACCAGCACCGCAACGAGAAAGGCGATCACATTCGTGATGACAACCACCAACATCACGTAGGCGAATGTGATCCCTAAGGTACTGATATAAGCCGGATCGGAGAGTGCCTGCGTGAAATTGGACAAGCCGATCCAGTTGTATTCAAAGGAATCGATTGGTTGAATGCCGTTCCAATCGGTAAAGGAAAGAAACACGCCAATCAAAAACGGGATGACCAGCACAACGGCGAACGCAAAAAGGGGAAACGCCGCAAACAGCAGAAATGAGCGAATCTTCTGTGCGACGGTTTTCTCGATATACATGGGTTTTGTTCCTCTCAGACCGGAAAACCACTGTCCGAGCTACTGGCATGAACCATTGATGTGGGGAAGAAACCCGAGGGCTTCTTCCCCACGTTGTCATCTTGCGATAAAACGCGGACTATTCAACACTCTGCCAGTACGCTTCGAGTTCGCCCGCCAGCCCTGCGCGGTCAATCTGACCAGCCACGTACTTCTGCATCGATGCGCCCATCGCCTGCCAGCCACCTGCCGGATACAGATTGTTCATCCACTGGAGGCTCAGACCCTCGGCGGCGTATTGCAGGATTTGCTGCGACATCGCATCTTCCGGCTGAATCGTGAAGGTGTCGTACACGGGCAGGAAGTTGAAGCGGTTCACCCAGTAATCCTGTCCAACCGGATCGGTGACGAACCAATTGAGGAAGTCAATCGCGCCCGCCTGTTCTTCCGGTGTGGACTGCGCGCAGTCGATCACGAGGTTCGACGGGACGCCGATCGAAATCTGCGTGTTACCGTAGCCTTCGGGGTCATCGCTGACCGGGACGGGCAGAATGCCGTAAGCGACATCCGGGTTGATTTCAAAGAGGTTCGGCAGCGCCCAGTTCCCCATGAACCAGAAGCCAACATCGCCCAGACCAAGCGCCAGCACACCGTCATCGTAGGTCGGAGCCAGCGGAGAGGGGGCGTTCTGGTTGTACTGCATCAGCAGATCGAGCGTATCTGCCCAGCCGTTAAATACTTCGTTATCAACGAGAGTCGCTTCGCCTGACTTCAGCGCGTCAATAAACGCGACACGTTCCGCTGCATCCGCCGATTGATCGGTGAACATCACGTTGGTGAAGTGCGCGCCGAGCGACCAATCCAGACCGGAGAGGTGAATCGCTGCCTGTGTACTGTCCAGCGCATCGACTGCCGCCAACAGTTCCGCCAGTGCCGAGCGCGTGTTGATCGTCGCGGGATCAAACGTACCGCCAACCGCGGCATCAAGAACCGCCTGATTGTAGAGCAGACCGAATGCTTCGATGGTGATCGGCATGCCGTACACGCGACCGTCAATGGTCACATCCGCCTGCGTGCCGGGGAAGGCGTGCTGCGAATAGGTCGTGTCGGTCACGTCGCACAGCGTATCACTGAACAGCCCGAATTCCTGCCCCATGTTGTTGATGGTCGGCATATTTCCCGACGCAGACAGCGACGTCATCATCTGCACAGGATCGCCGTCGCGCGGGATGACCACGACTTCATATTGATCCTGCGCTGCATTGTAGGCTGCAACCGCTTCCATGAATGGATCAGCGATTTCCGGTTTGATGGTTCCAAGAATAGTGACCTGCACGCGATCTTGTGCCTGAACAGCAACAACGCTCAACGTGAGCAGCAGAATGAACAGAACGAAAACCATACGACGAGCATTATTTGACATCAGATTGCCTTTCAACCTTCTTTGTTCGATGCAAGACGGAACAACACACTCTCATAGGCGTTGAGAGCCACCTCAGCAACCGATACAGCTTCCG
>CALBRY010000217.1 GCA_937927665.1 uncultured Chloroflexota bacterium | reverse complement strand
GGTGGTGATCGCGCTGTGGCAGATCATGGTCTGGCTGCGCGTGTATCCCGAATTCATCATTCCGCCCCCTATCGCCGTCATCGAGCGCTTCTGGGAAGCGATCCTTGATGGCACATTATGGCTGCACACCAGCACCACCGTTTCGCAGATGCTCGCGGGTTTAGCGTTCGGCGTAACGGCAGCGGTGATCCTCGGTACGTTAATCGGCAAAAATCGCACCCTTGAGGCGGTTCTGTCTCCGCTGATCGTAGCGGTGCAGTCAACGCCCGTTGTGGCGTATGCGCCGCTGCTCGTCATCTGGTTTGGCAGCGGACCGACCAGCAAGATCGTCACCAGCGCATTGATCGTCTTTTTCCCCATGCTGTTAAACACCATGATCGGCATTCGCAGCGTTCCCCCGGTGCTGCATGATTTGATGCGCTCCCTGAACGCGACCCGCTGGCAAACATTCATCAAAGTAGAAGTGCCGCATTCGCTGCCAATTCTGCTCGGCGGCTTGAAGGTGAGCGCTACGCTGGCGGTGATCGGCGCGGTTGTGGGTGAATTTGTCATGGCGGATGCGGGCTTAGGACGGTTGATCAATCAGGCGCGCTTCAGTTTTGATACGCCGCTTGTCCTTGTGGCGGTGATCACGCTGGCGGCGATTGCGCGCATTATGTACGGCATGATCTCCCTGCTGGAACGGCGTTTGCTGTTCTGGCAGCGGCGTCAGTAGTGGGTTTTGTGGAAGCACGTAGGAGCTGTTCAAAGATGATGCGTAAGGCTTTTGGGGTACTCGCGGCGCTGGTGATGATCGCTGTTGGCACATTCGGCACAGCGGCGCAGGAAACGGTCGATCAAACGTTGTTCTTGACGTTTGTACCGAATATCCAGTTTGCGCCGTTCTATGTCGCAATCGAAAAAGGCTACTTTGCCGAAGCGGGCATCAACCTCACGATTGAACACGGCGACGAGCCGATCGGGGTGGATTTGATCGCCAGCGGTTCGCGCCAGTTCGGGATCATCAGCGGCGAACAGGTGATTACGGCGCGGGCGAATGGTCGCCCGGTAGTTTACGTCTATCAATGGTTCCATCAGTTCCCGGTCGCCATTGTCGCAACCGAAAATTCCGGCATCGAATCGATCGCCGACTTGGCGGGGCGGCGTGTGGGACTGCCGGGGCGCTTTGGGGCATCCTACAGCGGCTTGATTGCGACCCTGATCGCCAACGGCATGACCGAAAGTGATCTCAGCATTCAGGAGATTGGTTTTAATGCGACGGAAGTGATCTGCATTGGTGGGGTGGAAGCGGCGGCAGTATATGTCAACAATGAGCCGCTGCAAATTCAGAATCGCATCGATGCGGGAGACTGCGGCAGTGTGACCGGTATTCGTGTGTTACCCGTCTCCGATTATGCGGCAGTCGTCTCGAATGGGCTGGTCACGAATGAGCAAACGATGGCGGAGAATCCCGAACTCGTCAGCGCGATGGTGGCGGCGATTGATCAAGCGGTGCGTGATGTCCTCGCCAACCCGGCGGAAGCGTATTTACTCAGCGCACCGTATGTCGAAGGGCTGCCGCTGAGTGATGATTTCCGCGCATGGCTGGAAGCCGCCTCCGCGAGCGCCAGCGAAAGCGCGGACGGGTCAGCGCTCGACGGTGTGGTTTATGATCAAGCACTGCGCGAATCGCTGGCAGAAGTGACCGATCGGGATGCCGCGCTTCAGTTTGAGATTCTGCTCAATACGGCGGCGCTGTGGGCGAATGATCCGCTTGGTTACACGGATCCGGCAGCATGGGAAACCACCGCGCAAACCTTGATCACGATGGGATTCTTGGATGAGATGCCTGATCTGAGCGGCGCATACACGAATGATTTCCTGCCCCAACTCCCGTAAGCGGATATAAGCAAAGGCGCGGAGAACCTCTTCGCGCCCTTGCGTTAACGCTTTTCTCTCTGCGGTTTGAGTAAGGATATTCCATGTCAGCAGAAATTGCGGTGCGGAACCTGACCGTATCGTACCAATCGATCGATGGGCGCGAATTAAATGCGCTCGGTCCTATCAGCTTCACAATTCAGCCGGGTGAGTTCGTCTCGTTTGTCGGTCCGTCCGGGTCAGGGAAAAGTACGCTGATCCGCGCGGTTGCCGGATTGATCAAACCAGCGGCAGGTGGCGTATGGCTCGATGATACGCCGATCACAGCGCCGAGTCCCCGTGTGGCGTTGATGTTTCAAGAGGCGAACCTGCTGCCGTGGCGCACGGTTACGGATAACATCGCGCTGCCGCTCGAATTGGCGGGGATTGCCAAAAAGGAGCGCACCGCCGCCGCGCTGTCGCTGCTCCCCCGTCTTGGATTAGACTGCCCAACATCCTATCCTGCCGAATTAAGCGGAGGCATGGCACAACGGGTCGCACTCGGTCGGGTATTGATTCAAAAACCGGATGCGCTTCTGCTCGATGAACCGTTCGGGGCGCTTGATGCGCTCACACGCGAACGGCTGAGTCAGGATTTGATCGGCATGTGGGCGCATGACCGGCAGACAGTCATGATGGTGACGCACGATATTCACGAGGCGGTCATGCTGTCCGATCGGGTGATCGTGTTGAGCCACCGCCCCGGTCAGGTGATCGCGGATATTCGCGTATCGATCCCACGTCCCCGCGCTCAAGAAGATGCGTACAGCACAGCGTTTGGCGATGTAGCCCTGCTGGTGCGTTCGGCAATCGAACGCGCGTAAGCGCTTACCCGTTCGCGTGCGGCACGATCAGCGTCATTCCGAATGTGCTGCCCTGTCCCGGCTCACTGAGGAGATAAACACTCCCGCCGTGCGCTTCGGCAACAGATTTAACGATTGCCAAGCCTAACCCTGTGCCGGGGATATGCGATGTGCCTTCGGCGCGGTAAAAACGCTCAAAAATGCGCGCCTGTGCTTCATACGGGATGCCGGGTCCATCGTCGGTAACTTCGATATGCAAGTGTTGATCATTCAGGTAGGCGCGCAGCACGACTAAGCCGCCCGGCGGCGTGTACTTGATCGCGTTATCGAGATAGTTGGTTATGGCGCGGCTGACCCACCGGCGGTCAATCGTCAGTGTTGGGATGTGCGGCTGAAGCTCAACGCGGAATTTCAGACGGTGTTCTTGAAGAAGCTGCCAGATATCCCCGGCGGTTTGTTCGATGAGGTCACGCGGATCAACCTCGATCAAGTTGAAGCCGTAACCGCTGCTGATCTGCTCCAGATTCAGCAAATCCGTGATGAGCGAGTCAATCCGGGTGACGCTCACACTGGCAAGGCGGATAAGTTCGCCAACATCATAATCATCCGGGAACTGCTCGTGAAGCAGTTCGAGCGAATTCAACGCCACACCGAGCGGATTTCGCATATCATGTGCTGCTGCTTGGATAAACTGCGTGCGTGCGATCTCTGCCTGATGCAGGTGAGTCACATCCTGCAAGACGACTACCCAACCGTCCATCAATGAATACGATTCAAATTGGCGATCGACATAGATGGGCGAAACAAGCACCGATAGAACACGCTGGTTATCCAGCGAGATTTGAAACATGCGTTTTGCCTCATCGCCGTGCGCCGAAAGCGCGATTACCAGCGCATCAAGCAGGTGAGGGGGCAGGGGGGCTTCACGCAGCGGCACACCGATCAACACGTCGCTTTCAACCGAAAGAAGATTCTGCGCGGTGGTGTTGACCAACTGAACACGCCCATGCTGATCGGTGGCGATAATTCCGTCACCCGATGAGCGGAGGATCGCGCTCAAGCGGCTTTGTGTTTCGACGCTGGTTTCGTACAGGCGTGCATTTTCGAGCGCAACGCCGACCGTATCCGCAATCGCCCGCAAAACCGAGACAATTTCCTCGTTAAAGGCGTTTTTCTTCGCGCTCATGAGGCTGAGCAGACCGACGATACGCCCGCGCGCGTGCATAGGAGCCATCACGATGCTGCCGAACGGCTCATCGCGGAACGATGGCACATGGAGTTCGCTCGCCTGTTCCAAGTCGTTCCATACGATCACATTATCGGCGGCGATCACCCGTCCGCTCATCCCCATACCGAGCGGCACGCGGATCGAGCGCGTGTTGACAAAGTCGTTCATCCAGCCTTGTTGTGCCCGCAAGACAACTTCGCCCGTTTCCGGCTCGATCATGCTGATGCCGCCTGCTTCAGCGCTGGTGATATCAAGGACGGCTTGCAGCGCGGTTTTGAGGACGTTATTTAAGTCCAGCGATTGACTGACACTAGCCGCAACTGTTGTGATCGCCGCAAGCTGATCGACACGTCTTTTTACTTCGTCTGTCAGCAGGCGGTTTTGCGCGATGAGATTCTGAAAGTCCATGAGCTTGGCGCGTCTCGAAGCTATAACTGGATGATTTTAGCGCAACTCTACGGTATGCTGTGACCCGTTTACTACTGTATCTATAGGATTATAAACGGGAACTCCGGTTATGACGACGATCAGCCTTGAACCGAACGCAGTACGTGGTCAATTTCCTTCGCTGCATTCGAAAATTGACGGGATAACGCCAGTCTATTTTGATAATCCGGCAGGTACACAGGTTCCGCAGCGGGTGATCGACGCGGTGAGCGGCTATTACCTGAACATGAATGCGAATCAGGGCGGGGTTTTCCGTACCAGCATAGCGACCGACGCGATGGTCTACAGCGTGCGCGAGAAAGTCGCGCGTTTTTTGGGCGCTGCACAGCCGGAAGAAATCGTGTTCGGTGCGAACATGACCACGCTCAATTTCGCGCTCAGCCGCGCATTGGCGCAGACGCTCAAGCCGGGGGATGAAATCGTCCTCACACGCATGGATCACGATGCGAATGTCTCCCCGTGGCTGCGGATTGCTGCGGATTACGGGTTGAAAGTCAACTGGGTGGACATCATCGAACGTGACTGCACGCTTGACTTGAATACGCTCGAAGCCGCGTTGAGCGACCGGACGCGCATCGTTGCGACGGTTCACGCTTCAAACGCGGTCGGGACGATTAACCCTGTCGCGCAGATTGCCGCGATGGCACACGCCGCCAATGCGCTTTATGTAGTGGACGCGGTGCAGAGCGCGCCGCATGTCGCGATTAACGTACAGGCGATCGACTGCGATTTCTTGATGTGTTCGGCGTACAAGTTTTTTGGTCCGCATGCGGGGATTCTGTACGGAAAACGGGATCTGCTTGCCCGCTTACCCGCGTATAAAGTGCGTCCTTCAAAAGATGTGCCGCCGTATCGCTGGGAGACAGGCACACCCGCATTCGAATTGATCGCCGGGGTAGGGGCGGCAGTCGATTATTTGCACGACATTGGCATGGAAAATCTCGCGGTCTATGAGCGCGAACTTGTGGCACACCTAATCGACGTGATAGAGGCGGTTCCGGGGGCGCGCATCGCTGGAATTACCGATCGGACACGGCTGCATGAGCGCGTGCCGACCGTTGTGTTCTCGCTTGACGGATTCACGCCGACTCAGGTTGCCGAACATCTGGCGAAATCACATATTTACGTGTGGGATGGCAATTACTACGCGGTTGAGATCATGCAGCGGTTGAATAAGCCGGATGGCATGGTGCGCGTTGGATTGGCGCATTACAACACACACGCGGAGATCGATCGGTTTGCGGCGGCGATGAAAGCGCTGCTTTAACCGCAGAGATCGCGGAGGATGCAGAGAAAAGAATCCGAAACGCCTTTTCCTCTGCGTCCTCTGCGGTTCAGCTTGTCATTCTTTCGAGACGACAGCGGCAAGCTGTGCGCTGATCAACTCCAGCAGCAGAACATCCTGCATGGTGATCGTGTCCGGGCGTTCGCGGAATGCCGCCAGCACCCCATAGCGGCTTGTCGTGCCGACGGGAGTTACCGCGACACAGCCTAATCGTCCGCGTTTGACCAGCGGATGCGAAATCTCATCGTTCATTCCGGCGATCTTGCTCTGTCCGTTGGTGGCGACCCATGCCATTACGTCACCGCTTCCGGCGCTTTTCGGCGCGACCGCTTGAATAGCGATCGGTCCATCCTGCGCCTTCAACGTGAGCGTGACCGGTTCGCTTTTTTCTAAGCGATAAAAAGCGACGTAATCGTATCCCAAGTCTTTGATCGCGCTGACGGCGGCTTCTTGTTTGCCGATCTCGCCTACCGCGTTGCGGAGCTTTTTGGCAAAGGCGCGCACCGGAGGCATCGCATCGGCGCGAAGTGTTTCAAGGCGGCGGTCGGCAAGCAGTCGATTGATCCGCCGCGCTAAGTCACCGTTGGTAAACGGGTCAGTGCTGATATCGTCCGCTTGACCGGGAAGCGCAAAATCGGCATCTTCATCCACAAGGATGATCAAGACGCGCGAGTTGCGATCGCGCAGGTCGCCAATCGAGTCGAATGCGCCGGGGAGGGCGCTGTCTAACACGATCACATCGGTATACATTGCGGGGTCACTCAATTGATTAAAGACGGCATCGACGCCGTTCACCACGCGGACGCGAAAATCTTTGATGATCGACAAGCCTTGTTCGTAACGCGCCGCGCTGTCTCCCCGCACGGCGACCAGCAGATCAATCGCTGCCATTTTTCGTCCTCATTTCGTCCGCGCTGCTCCGCTTTCCGCAGCCGCGAGCGCCAGCACGATCAACTGCCGCATTCCGGCGGCGACGGGTTCGGTATCGATATACTCATCCAAACGATGCGCGTTGCCGCCCCGCGTGATCCCGATCGTCACGGTAGGCACGCCAAAAGACAGCGGGATGTTGCCATCCGTGCTGCCATTTTCCAAACTGGCGCGCACCCCTTGACAGTTCAGCGCCGCGACCGCGCCCTGCACCAGCGGGTGAGAAGGATCGATGAAACCCGGCGGACGATCTCCGACAATTTCAGCGGTGATCGTGACTTCGCTTGATTTTATCGCGTCAATGTGAGCACGTACTTGACGCTCAAGCCGTGCCAATGCGTCTTTGTCCTCCGAACGCATATCCAGCCACAATTCAGCATGTGATGCAATGGCGTTGATGGCTTCACCACCGCGAATCATGCCAATGTTGTAAGTTGTGCGCGGATGCTGCGGTGGTTGGATTGCGGCGATACGCGCACCGAGTTCGACCAGCTTATGCGCCGCGCTCGGTTTTCCGAAATGCAGCCAACTGTGACCGCCTTCGGTTGTCAGCGTGATATTCAGCCGCCGCACAGCGATTCCAGCATGATACACATGTCCGTAGGCGAGTCCCTCAAGGTTGATCACGCTGTCGATCTGCGGCTTCAGGCGCTCAAAAGCGGCGCGCATTCCACCCAGATCGCCTAATCCTTCCTCGCGGGTGGTCGCCACGATCCACAGATCGCGGGCAGGGGTGATCTTCGCCTGATTCAGCGCCCACACCAAACCGAGCATGCCGCTTACGCCGATGCTGTTATCGCCTAAACCGGGTGCGTAGATTAAATCCCCGTCGCGTCTCAAGGTAAGATCGGTTTCGGCGGAGAAGATCGTATCGGTATGGGCGGCAAGCATCACGGCAGGACGATCGGCAGATGCGCCGGGGTATCGTCCGTACACATTCGTCAGCGAATCGATCATCACATCTTGCAAGCCGAGTTCACGCATCAGCGCAGCGACAAAATCGGCGCGGTGCTGTTCGGCAAACGTTGGAGCGGGAATCTGCTGGATTGCGATTCCCTGATCGATGACCCATGCTGCGGTTTGGGGAAGGGTTCCCCAAGATAAATTCGAGTCGATGGTTTCAATAAGCGTTTTCATATCGCATAGCTTACCGCAAAATCACAGGCGCGCACACGGACAGTCCCTTCAGATGAGTGCTTAGAAATCGCAGCACAGGTATGTGAGAGTCAGACTTTACATGTATATTAGTCTGCTTGACGTGCGGAACGCGCGATATATACTTTTCGCAATCGCGGTTCACAGGGGGCACCTCATCTTTCACAGCATACCCTAAAACGCCAAGTTGTGCTGATAGGTCAACCGCAATCCAATTCCCAACTCCTTCACCTCGTCGTAGGGGAATTGAGTCTGCATGAATAGTCCATCCGTGTCTTTGATCTGCGAGTCGTTCCCATATATAATCCGCCGTCCGATTGAAGGCTAACCTCATATGGCGACTATTATCTTAATCGAGCGTCCACATAAAGCGTCGCGCGTGGATTTACTGAATAAACGGCACGCCGTTGTCTCGGTGACCAGCGGAAAACAGGCGCTTTTACAGGCGGAACTGGTGCCGCCGCTTGCCTTTATTCTGGATGCGGTTTCCATGAAAACTGCCGGTGTGCGGATCGCGCGCCAGCTTAAAGAGACAGCGCGTGTCGTCCCGTTGATTCATCTGCTGCCTGATCTGACCAACAAAGAAGAATCGCCCGCCGATGCGTTTGTTATCCCGCCAATCACCGCCCGCAAGCTGGCGTTGGCGATCTCGAAAGTGACCAAAGCGCCGAAACCCGCCTCCGATGATGCCATGTTGGTCTGCGGTCCATACGCGATGAATCTGGATCGTCGTCTGCTGCACGCCAACGGCAAGACAATTCCACTTTCGCCCAAACTCGCGCAGTTGGTTGAATATTTCCTGCGTCACCCCGGCGAAACGCTGGAGCGTAAGCAGATTATGGAAGAAGTGTGGGAGACAGACTATCTGGGCGATACGCGCACGCTCGATGTGCATGTGCGCTGGTTTCGCCGCGCCTTAAACAGCGAACCTTATCAAGAGTCGCCCTTGATCACGGTGCGCGGTGTCGGCTATCGCCTCGATCTTGCGCCCGCCGTGACCGAAGTTGAAAAAATGTCCGCGCTTATATTACAAATGCAATAACGGCAGCGGCTTAAATACGGACAAAAAAAGAGGACGCGGCGTTTACAAACCGTGTCCTCTTTCTTTTATGGTATTGCTGACCATGGGTTACAAGCGGTTACTTCGTCTGAGAAAGCTGATAAAGCTGTCTCATCAGGCGTGATTTGCGGCGAGCCGCATTCCGCTTGTGGATCACACCCCGGCTGGCGGCGCGATCAAGGTCTTGAATGGCGGCACGGGTCGCCTCGGTCGCTGCATCTACACTCGTTCCCGCAATCGCTGTACGAGCCTTCTTGACGAAGGTACGGGCGCGGCTGCGATAAACGCGATTATAGGCGCGGCGTTTTTCGGTCTGACGGATACGTTTAATTGCAGATTTATGGTTCGCCATATGGTTTAGTCAACTTACGCAAACAGGCTGTACAGAATTAGCGGCGGATTATATCACGCCGCCGTACGCGTGTCTATGGTTCATACACGGTTAAGGGTGCTGATAAGCTGCATCACCAAGAAGCCGAATGCACCTACGTTAAGCACCAGCAGCAGAATCAACATCAAAACACCCACGAGCGGCAGGCGTTCACGCGTACCGGGGAGGCGTGTTGGCTTGATTTCGATCGGGATCATCCCGAACAATTCGCCTTCGCTTTCTTCCATCGGGATGCCGTCTGCGTCCGCGTCGATGTCGTTAAACAACGTGTAATCGCGGTTATCCGGCGCAGTCACCGTGACTTCTGATGTGCCAAACAAGTCATCGTCGCTCGTGACAGGCTCAACAGCCGCTTTTTTCGTGGCTTTAGCGGCGGCTTTCGTCTCTTTCGCCTTTTCGCGTTCGGCGCGCTTTTCATCTTTTTCGCGGCGGGCGCGGTCACGACGGCTTTCCTGCGGTGACGCATCTTTATCGCCAAACATCGAATCCTTAGCGGCGTCAGCGATCACCGCTGCCGGTGTCCCGAAATCATACACGCGCAGTTTGATCGGATCATTGGCTGGCGGTGCGGATGCGTCGTTTGTTTTGAAAGGACCATCGAGCAGATCATCACCGAAA
>CALBRY010000216.1 GCA_937927665.1 uncultured Chloroflexota bacterium | reverse complement strand
TGTGCTCGGTCGACAATGACCGCAAGAAGGCGCTCGACAATGCGCGCAAGCTGGTGACGCAGTACCTTGGCCAGCAGCCTCACATTATGAAGGCCAGCGGCGTAAGCCAGGAACTGCTGGACGAAATCGGGCAGGTGCTGACGTGGCCAGCGACCGAAGAACAGATCGAACAGGCGATGCGTCTCGTCCCCGACGATGTCGTGCAGATGATCACCGCGTCGGGTACGCCGGACGAAGTGCGGGCGAAGGTGCGCGAGTACGTGCAGTATGGGGCAACCTGCCCGATCCTGTACCCGCTCGGGGATGACGTGCGCCTGATGATCGATACGTTCGCGCATGGCTATTCACATTAGCACTGACGATGTGCAGCGCATTCAAGCGAGCGTCTCTCAGAGGCGCTCGCTTTATAATGCGCTGGTGTGCCTCATGCTGGCGTTAAGCGTCTATGTCTTGTACATGGCACTGGGATCGCAGCAGGGACAGCCGATTCTGCCGCTCGATGACGCCTACATCCACTTTCAATACGCCCGCAGCATTGCGACCGGACAGCCGTACGCCTATAACCCCGGTCTGCCGCCGACGAGCGGCGCAACCAGCTTTCTCTATCCCTATCTGCTTGCTGTTGGCGATTGGATCGGCTTTCGCGGGCTGGCGCTCGGTTACTGGGCGACCGGAATCGGCGCGCTGGCACTGGCGATCAGCGGCGGCTTGATCTGGCAGATTGGGCGGCGCTTTAGCGGGGAAGGGTTCGCGTTCGGGTTCGCGCTGATTTTCATCGTCAACGGCGCGACTGCGTGGCACTTCATGAGCGGGATGGAAACGGGCTTGGTGATTACGTTCGTCTTGCTCACCGTTTATGGGCTGACTTCAAAACACAACAGTCCGGCGTTGAGCGGTGCGGCGTTGAGCGCGTTGATCCGTCCGGAAGGCGCGATTCTTGCGGCGCTCGTCGTAGCTTACATGATCGTGAACGCGCGCCGAGCAAAACAGCCGATCCGCTGGGGGTGGTTCGTGCCGCTGGCGGCGGTGATCGTTCAGCCGCTTGTGAATGTGATTGTCACCGGATCGGCAGTGGCGACCGGAAACGCCGCGAAATCCCTGTTTGGCGTTGTTCCGTCCGATCTCGGCTACACGATCACCCGCATATGGGAGAATTTCACGCGGGCATTCGCGGAATGGTTCGCGCTAATTCCCGATCTCCCATTTTATCTCGGCACGGCGGCGGCACTGCTGGCGCTTGGCGGATTACTTTATTTGTTGATCAGCAAAGCGCATCGCGGGATCGCTCTGCTCCTGATTTTGTGGCTCATCGGCTCAATGGCGGCGATCAGCACGCTCGATACCGCATTCTGGCATTTTAAGCGCTACCAAATGCCGTTGATCGCGGGGTTGTTTGCGCTGTCGGTGATGGGCGGCGCGGTGCTGACACGGCGCGTATGGCTGAAACCAATCGCGCTGATGGGCGGCGCGGTGCTTGCGTTGATGTCGGCGCAGTGGTTCTTGCAAAGCTACGCCGTCAATGTGAGCAGTGTGTACCGCCAACCGTATCAAATGGCAGAGTGGCTGAGCGAAAATGCGCCCGCTGATTCGGTGATCGCTGTGCATGACGTCGGCATGATGCGTTACATCGGCAGACATACCACGCTTGATATTGTCGGACTGACCACCCCCGGCGCGGCGGATTATTGGCGCAATGGACCCGGCTCAGTCGGGGAGTTCATCTTGCGCGAACAACCGGACATGATAGCCTCATATGGGGAAGGGCATGGACTCGGTTTAGGGTATTTGGCGGAAACCGATCTCTATGCCTCACGGCGGATCGGCTACACCGTTGAACTCGATCATACGCGCAATGTCGCCCTTGCAGCCGCCGATCAGGGGATTTATCAGCCGCAGTATGATACAGCGTCACATCAGGCTGACCTCGACGCGCTGCCGGGGTTATACCTCGATGTCTTTTCGAATATGAACTGGATCGACTCGCTCAACGTGGCGGATTTAGAGTCTGAACGTGCCAACGGCTACCGCTGGACGGCAAACGGGGCGCTCGGCGGCTTTCCAACCGAATTTTACCAGTTCCAGACGTTCGGCTGTCAGCTTTACACCTGCTCGGTAATGGACGGCGGACGGCGCATCACAGGCGAGGAACAATTCACGCTTACAGCGCGGGCAGGCGAAGATGCCGTATTGATCTCGCGCATTCATGCCGCCAATCGCGGCACATTCGATGTCTACGCGAATGATACGCATATTGGCACACGGGTGATCCCTGATCTGCCCGGTTCATGGTTTGAAGTGGCGACATTTATCCCCGGCGCGCTGATCACAGCGGATCAGGTGACGATCCGCATTGTGCCAAACATCCCCGGCGGCGCATATCAGCCATACTATCATTGGCTGTTCGCCAGTTACTATCCGCCTGTGACGATGCCCGATGCGCCCTCAACCACATTTCAGGATGGCGCGATCGAATTGGCGGTGCGCGATGCCAGCGGCGCGATCGATCCGCGTGACAATCCTGATTGGGTGATCTATGGCGCACTCACGCTGCGGCTGACATGGTACACGCCAAACACCGCATCCGGCGATTACGCCTATTTCATTCATATTTACCCGGCGGATGATCTGACAAGCGTCGTCACGCAGGTGGATTCTCGCCCCGGCGCTGGAATGCTCCCTCCGGGGAACTGGCTACCGGGCGCATTTCGTGACACAATTGGGATCAACGTAGGCGATCTTCCCGCCGGAAGGTATCGCGTCGCGATCGGGTTGTATGATCCGGTCACGTTTGCGCGCTTAACCCCTTCTGACGGCGACGAAGAAAATCGATACTGGATCGGGGAGTTTGTACTCCAGTAATGGTTTGTCATGGATGATACACGGGCGGTTTACGAAGCGCTGATCGCGGCGCACGATAACGGGGAAACAGCGGCGCTTGCGACGATCATCCGTGTGCAGGGGAGTGTCCCACGCCATACGGGGAGCAAGCTGCTGGTGCGCGCCGATGGCTCGTTTGTCGGCACGATTGGCGGCGGCAAAATGGAAAATTTGGCGATCACTGAGGCGCTCACCGTGATTGCCAGCGGAGAGTCTCGTACCGTATCCTATGCGTTGAATGATATTCAGGCGGGCGATCCGGGGGTTTGCGGCGGCACGGTCGAAGTCTTTATTGAACCGCTGAATCCCGCGCCAACGCTGCTTGTGATCGGCGGCGGACATGTCGGTAAGGCGTTGGCAGAGTTGGGCAAGTGGTCAGGCTGGCGCGTAATTTTGAGCGATGATCGCCCCGAATTCTGCAATCCTGAATATGCGCCGGGGCTGGATGGCTACACGATCAGCAAACCCGCCGATGTGGTGCGCCATGTGTCGATTACATCCTCTACGTATATTGCGGCAGTCACACGCGGGCTGCCCGTCGATGTTGACCTGATCCCCGTTTTACTGACTACGCCCGCCGCGTATATCGGCGTGATCGGCAGCCGCCGCCGGTGGGCGCTCACGATGAAAGAACTCCGCGAACAACGCGGATTAACTGATGCTCAGCTTGCGCGCGTTCATGCGCCGATTGGGTTGGAACTCAATGCCGAAACGCCGAAAGAGATCGCCGTGAGCATTTTAGCGGAACTGATCATGATCCGGCGCGGCGGCACAGGAGAATCTATGAAAATGGAGTCCAAAGACTCCGTGTGATCTTTCGTTTTTGATTATGGGTTGTATTGTGAAAATTCTATGTATCAGTGATACCGTCGTGCAGCAGATGGAAAACGCGGCACACTTGCGGCGGCGCTACCACGATGTTGAGCTTATCATTAGCTGTGGCGATATGCCTGTGACGTATCTGGAATTTGTCACAAGCGTGATGAATGTGCCGCTTTTGTATGTGCGTGGAAATCATGATGTTGGGTACACCGAACGCCCACCGGGCGGCGAAAACCTGCATCAGCGGTTGTTCACTTACAAAGGACTCACTTTTTACGGAATTGAGGGATCAATTCGGTATAACCAGAGTCCGATTCAATACACGGAATCCGAAATGAGGAGTATGGTTGTGAAAGCGGGGCTGTCGATTTACTTGCGAAAGCTGACGAACAAGCGCCCGATTGATATATTTGTCACACACGCACCTGCTTTCGGCATTCATGATGCAGAAGACCTGCCGCATCGCGGCTTTAAGGCGTATTTACAGTTCCTCGACTGGTATCGACCTCGCTACATGGTACATGGACATGTTCATACCTATGACCGCCGCGTCCAAACCGAAACGCAGCATGGCGATACCAAGATCATCAACATCAATCCTGTTACACTGCTAGAGATCGAGCCGGAATAATCATGTGGTCACACTATTTCACCGTTAGCACGACCGCCGAAGCTTTGGAACTCCTCGCGCAGTATCGTGAGCGGGCACGTATCATCGCGGGCGGTACGGATTTGATCATTGAACTTGATCGGGAGATACGCACCGGCGTTGAGGTGTTGATCGATATCACCCGCGTCCCCGGTTTGGACGGCATCACCCTGCACGGCGATGAGATTTCTTTGGGAGCGCTCGTCACCCACAATCAGGTTGTCGATCATCCGCTCATGATCGAACGCGCACTCCCGTTGGCACAAGCTTGTTGGGAAGTTGGCGCACCGCAGATTCGCAACCGGGCGACCGTCGCCGGTAACGTGATCACAGGTTCACCGGCGAACGACACGATTTCACCGCTGATGGCGCTCGGCGCACAGGTCAAACTGGCGTCACTGGAAGGCGAACGGACAGTTCCGCTGCGCGATTTCTATACGGGTGTGCGGCGAACGATCATGCGCCCGGATGAACTGCTCACGGCGATCACTTTCCCGGCGCTGGCGCAAAACGAGCGCGGCGTGTTTTTCAAATTGGGGCTGCGCCGCGCACAAGCGATCTCAGTCGTCAATGCGGCGGTGATCCTCGAAATGGACGGCGAGACGGTTACGAAGGCGGCGATTACGCTCGGCAGTGTCGCACCGACGATCGTTCATGCGCTCGTTGCAGAACATTCACTGGTGGGGCGTCCGCTCACACTCGATGCAATCCGTGAAGCGGCGCGTTTGGCGGCGGCTGCCGTTGACCCGATCACCGATGTGCGTGGCACAGCGGATTACCGCCGCGAGATGGTGCGTGTATTAGTTGGGCGTGCGCTCAAGGCGCTTGCCGCCGGAACAGCACGCCAGCGCTTCCCGGATCACCCGCCGATGTTGTGGGGCGCGCATCATGGGCATGCCGCGCACGCGCTGGATGCCAGCATTGCGCACAGTTCAGACGGCGAATCTGACCAGCCGATTACGACGACGATCAACGGCGAAACATTTGTTGTCAGCGGCGCATCTAACAAGACGCTGCTCCGCTTCTTGCGTGAAGATGTTGGGCTGCCGGGGACAAAAGAAGGCTGTGCCGAAGGCGAGTGCGGCGCATGTACTGTTTTTCTCGATGGCGCGGCGGTGATGGCGTGCCTTGTGCCCGCGCCGCGTGCGCATCAGGCGGAAATCATCACGGTCGAAGGGTTGGCGGAGGATGGTGAACTGCATCCAATTCAGCAGTCATTCGTCGATCAAGGTGCTGTGCAGTGCGGCTACTGCACACCGGGATTCTTGATGGCGGGGGCAAAACTGCTCGAAGAAACACCCGATCCGACTCAGGCACAGGTGGAACAGAGCCTGAGTGGGAATCTGTGCCGTTGTACCGGATATTATAAAATCATACAAGCAGTGTTGGATGCAAGCCGCGTAGAGGAGAAATAACATGTCTCAGATTATCATCAAGGAAAAGAAAAAGCGCGTAGGGCTGCGCCCCGTCATCGGGTTAGTACTTGGCGCAGCGTGCTTGATTCTCGGTTGGTTTGCAGCGCCAAGTGTCGTTGAATGGGCGCAATCGCAAAACCGCTCGTTTGGGCGCGGCATGGACGAAACAACGCTGCGGTTGTTTTTCGCGGTGATGATTTTCCTTGTGTTGATCACGATTATCGGGTTGATCATCGGCGCGGCAACGCCAAAAAAGGCGATGAATGTCAAAGAGACGGATTTGACCAAAGAACGCCTTCAGATGATGCAGTCCAAGGAATACGAAAAGAAACGGCAGCGGAAATTGAACCGCCAGATGCGTGAAGAAGTTCAGGCACGCACCGATACGAACCGCGAACGATTTGACGATCGACGGTCGTAAGGTTTTCAGCGAAAGAGGGAGGCAGCGATGGATCGCACCGTTCCGACGACGGGAAGTGAAGAACTTGAACTGTACATGCGTACGTATTACTCGCTGCTGCGCTCCACGCACACGATTCAGATCGAAACCCTCGTGGAGAGTTATCTAACACTGGATTCGTCACTGCATGTGCATGCGCGGGATGAAACGGTGCCCGATACTGCCGCGCTTTCTTACAGCAGTCAACGGTTGCCCGCGTGCCTAGCCGATGTGGATTTGATCCTGATCGGGCAGGTGGAAAAGTCCTTCGCAGATGCCGGACATCCGGTGGATGAGTGGGAACGGGTGTATGCGCCGGGTCGCCGCCGCCGCACCCATTTTGACGGGAAATCCACGCTGGCGGTGTTTGTAGTAAGTCGATCCGATATTGACGACTTACTGCCGATGCTCACCGCCTACCAGATCGAATGGAACAAGCTGCACAATCTGCTCCAAGCGGAGGCGGCGCGGTTGTTCCTGACGCACAACGAAAAGCGTGTGCAAAAGCTGACGGAAAGCGAAATCGAACTGCTCGCCATGACAACCCATATGACGCCGAATGATGTTCGGCGGCTTGAGTCGGCGTGGGGACTGCATTTTGTCGCAAATCTGATTAAGGTTGCTCGCTCGCGTAAATCGTTTGGTGTGCGTCTGATCGGCGGCTCACAAGCCGATTACCGCCGTGCAACCGCGCAGTGGTGGGACGAAATCAAAGAACAGCTTCACTCGCTTGTTGATCTGGAAGATCGCCCGGTCTACTTCGTGAGCAGCAACACGCATTCGATGGTGAATTTGCTCACCGGGTTTGCGCTGCGTGAAGAAAAGACGCTGATCGAATACATGGAAGAAGGCGGCGAACACGCGGAACTGCTGGCGGAATATCACATGCTTCAAAAAGAGGGAAGCGTTAGCAGCCGAAGCAACTTCCTGTATTATGTCCTCCGCAAGTATCTCGATACAGCGGATCGTGGGGAAGTACGCGGGGAAATGCGGCGTGACGAAACGACACTCGGCATTCATCGCATCCCCAGTCGCCACGGGTTTGAACTTGAAACACAGGTGATCGAGTTGAATAAACTCCGCCCGGAATGGCTCGATCCGCGCTTGCACACAGAACCCGATTTCGCATGGCTTCAGCAAACCGACGCGATCATCATCAACATCGATTATCCGCTCGGATTGGGTGCGTACGAAATATTGGCGCGTTTAAGCGAACGCGTGGAACGCTTGCTCGGCGTGTATGTGATGGGCAAAGCGGCGACACTCAATGCGCGCATCGGCGACGTGATGATCTCGAATGTGGTGCATGATGAGCATTCGCGCAACAGCTATCTTTTCAACAACTGTTTTACGGCGCAGGATGTCGCGCCGTTCCTTTCGATGGGGCAGGTGTTGGATAATCAAAAGGCGATCAGCGCGTTAGGGACATTCCTGCAAAACTCGCGCTATATGGATGTGTTTTACCGCGAAGGGTACACCGTGCTCGAAATGGAAGCCGGACCGTATCTGAGCGCGATTTACGAAGTCATTCGCCCGCGTCGTCACCCGCTAAACGAGATCGTGACGCTGCATCATGCACCGTTCGATATTGGCGTGCTGCATTACGCGAGCGATACGCCGCGCACCAAGGGGCATAACCTCGGCGCGGGAAGTTTGAACTATATTGGCGTTGACCCGACCTATGCGACAGCCGTCGCCATCCTTCAGCGGTTGATGAGCCGCGAAGCGGTGCGGGTGCGGGTGAATGCAAAAACCGTTCCGCAGGAAATTGCGGCGATGAATGGGCTGCGCTAGTTTAGAATATCGGGTTTAACCATCGTGGTCGATCAAGAGAACGCCCGGCAGGTATTGGGGCAAAGCATCACGCGCATTGATGCGCGCGGCAAGGTCACTGGCGAAGCGTCGTATCCCGGCGACTTCGATATGGAAAACCAGCTTTACATGAAAATTCGCTTCAGCGATCGCGCACATGCGCGCGTTGTGAGCGTCGATACCAGCGAAGCGCTTCAGATGCCCGGCGTGGTCGCGGTTTACACCTCGCGCGATATTCCGGTCAACGAGTACGGGTTGGTGATGAAAGATCAACCGGTGCTGTGTGGACCGGGGAGCACGATCCCCGGCGCTGAAAAAGTTCGCTGTTATATGGATAACGTCGCGCTCGTGGTCGCTGAAACCGAGCAGATCGCGGCAGAAGCGGCGAAATGCATCCGCATCGAATACGAAGACCTTCCACCCGTGTTCGATCCCGTCGAAGCAATGGCGGATGGCGCGCCGCAAATTCGAGATGGGTTGGCGAATAATATTCTGGTGCGCTACCGCACCCGTCACGGCGATATGGAAGCGGGATGGGCAGCGGCAGAGGTGATCCTCGAAGGTGAGTTCACAACCGGGTATCAGGAACACGCCTATTTACAGCCAGAAGCCGGACTGGGATATATCGATGAAGAAGGGCGCATCACGATCGTCGTCGCGGGGCAGTGGACGCACGAAGATCAGTATTTGATCGCGCACGCGCTGAACATCCCCGAAGAACAAGTCCGTGTGATCTATCCGGCAATCGGCGGCGCGTTTGGCGGACGCGAGGATATGTCTGTTCAGATCGTGTTGGCGCTTGCCGTATGGAAACTTCAGCGCCCTGTCAAAATTCTATGGAGTCGTCACGAGTCGATTCTGTATCACCACAAACGCCACCCGTTCCGCATCAAGACAAAATGGGGCGCGAAACGTGACGGCACGGTGACAGCCATCGAAGCGGAAGTGATCGCCGACGCGGGACCGTACAATTACACAACGACAAAAGTCTTGGCGAATGCCAACTTGATGGTGACCGGTCCGTATGAAATCCCCAGCGTTCATATTGACAGCTACGGCGTATTGACCAACAACATCCCGACCGGCGCATTTCGCGGGTTTGGCGCTCCTCAAGCAGCATTCGCCGCCGAAGGCATGATGAATCGACTCGCGGAAACGCTCGGAATCGACCCGATCACGATCCGCTTGAAGAACTCAGTACGCGAAGGCAGCATCCTATCGGTTGGGACGCCGCTCCCCAAAGGCGTGACCATGCCGCAGGTGATTGAATCGGCGGCGCGCGAAAGTTACTGGACGCAGTCCGGCGGCGCATGGGCGAAAAATCGGATTGAGCAGCCAGAAGATTCAGCCCTGCGGCGCGGGATTGGTTTCGCGTGCGGTTTCAAGAATATCGGCTACAGTTTCGGTTTCCCGGAGCAAAGCTGGGCAACCGTTGAACTTCACGGACGCGCTGAAATCGAGCGCGCAGTTGTGCATCACGGCGGCGCTGAAGTTGGGCAGGGAACGCATACGGTGATGGTGCAGATCGCCGCCGCCGCGCTGGATCTGCCGCTCGAAAAAGTTCACTTTGTTGGGCATGATACCGCGCACACGCTCACGGCGGGGAGTTCGTCCGCGTCGCGCATGACCTTTATGGCAGGCAACGCCATCAAGGGCGCGGCGGAAATGGCGCTCCAGCAGTGGAAAGCTGAAGAACGTCCCGCGATCGCAACCTATCAGTATCGCCCGCCGAAAACCACACCCTATGATCCGATGACGGGCAAATCCGAGCCGAATTTCGCGTACGGGTATGTCGCGCAAGCCGCCGAAGTCGATGTCGATATTGAGACAGGACTCATTTATGTGCGCCGCATCGTCTCAGCAAACGATGTCGGACGCGCCTTGAATCCTCAGCAGGTGCAGGGGCAAATCGAAGGCGCAGTCATACAGGCGATTGGCTACGCGGTGATGGAGAATCTGATTTCGCGTGAGGGGCGGTTGCTCAACCCGTATCTTTCGACCTACCTCATCCCGACCATTCTTGATGTGCCGCTGGAAGTCAAATCGGTCATTCTGGAATATGCCGACCCGATTGGACCTTTCGGCGCACGCGGCATGGGAGAAATGCCCTTTGTTCCGATTGCTCCGGTGATCGCGGCAGCAGTACATGATGCGGTTGGCATCTGGTTGGACGATCTGCCCTTTATTCCTGATCGGGTAGTAGCGGCGCTGCGAGCGCGTGGGATCGATGGGTTTTAACGGCGTACTGGTGCGCGGCGGCGGCGATCTCGCCAGCGGCGCGATTGCGCGCTTGGTCAGGTCAGGGCTGCACGTAATTGTATTTGAACTCGGTGCGCCGCTGCTTGTGCGGCGTACCGTTTGTTTTGGTGATGCAGTCTACGAAGGCACGCGCACCGTTGAAGGCTTAACCGCACATTGTGTTGACGACCTTGACGCGGCTCAGGAGATCATCGAACAGGGAGAAATACCCGTTTTGGTTGATCCTGACGGAAATCTTCTCAAGGCGCTCGATCCGCTGATCGTTGTTGACGCGCGCATGGAAAAACAGCCGCTCGACTGCTCGATCGATGATGCGCCGCTGGTGATCGCGCTCGGACCCGGTTATTTGGCGGGTGTTCACGCACATGCGATCATCGAAACAAATCGCGGGCATCGTTTGGGGCGGGTCTATTGGACAGGCGGCGCAGAGCCGAATACCGCTGAACCCGGCAGCATTGGTAGTCACACCCATACACGGGTGCTGCGCGCCCCATCAAACGGGCATGTTGAGCCGGAAACCGCCATCGGTGAGATGATCCGCGTCGGACAAACGATCGCTCATGTCAGCGGTGAACCCGTGATCGCACCGTTTGCGGGGGTCTTGCGCGGCTTGATTCACCGGAATGTTGATGTATTCACGGGCATGAAGATCGGTGATCTTGATCCCCGTATTGAACCTGAAAACTGCTTCACCATCTCGGATAAGTCGCTTGCGGTGGGCGGCGGTGTGCTTGAAGCAGTCATGACGCGCGGCGAAATTCGCGCGCGGCTGGGATGGAGTGAGCGGTGAAACTCAGAGAAGCTTTTGACATAAAACGGGGCGATACGACGGCGCTTGTGGGTGCGGGGGGCAAAACCAGCACAATGGCGGCGCTGGCGCATGAACTCGCCTCCGTTGATCTGCGCGTGATTGCCACCACGACAACGCGCATCGCAAAAGACGAACTCCCATTATTCTCATCGACGGCTGCCGCTCCTGATGGCGCAATATCGCTTGAGAACGCCTCACTGCCCATTTTTGTTTACAAAGCGATCGATCGTGACAAGGCGAATGGTGTCTCGCTCGCTGATACAAAAGCACTATCGGATCAAGCGGATGTTTTACTTGTCGAAGGCGATGGGGCGCGCCGTTTGTTATTCAAAATGCCGCGTGAACATGAACCCGTCATTCCGGCACATGCCACCGTTGTAATTCCGATCGTCTCGTTTCGGGTGCTTGGTAAACACCTCGATAGTGTTTCGGTATATAACGCTGGCGGAATCATTGAAACATTTGACTATCTCCCCGGTGAGCGTATCCGGTCACGGATGATCGCCGCCGTCATGCGCGATTCGCGCGGCGGACTCAAAGGCGCGCCATCGGGTGCGCGGGTGATGCCGTTCATCAATGGCGTCCCGCGTGAAGGGCATGCACGCGCCCGTGCTCGCTTTATCGCGCAGCAAATTCTTCAGAATCCGCGTGTCGATCGCGTGGTGATCGGTGATGCGCGTGATCCTGATCCTGTATTTGAAGTCGTCAAACGCATCGGGGCGATTGTGCTGGCGGCAGGGCTGTCAACGCGTATGGGAACGCCCAAAGTGCTGCTCGAATGGACAAACGGCGAGACGATACTCGATCACATTCTTTGCCAGCTTCAAAACGCGCGCGTTGATGAGGTGTGCGTCGTTACCGGGAATCATGCGGAAGAAGTCGCCGCGATTGCGGAACGTCATGGAGCAAGGGCAGTATTTAACGCCAATTATGCGGCGGGCGAAATGCTGTCATCGGTTAATGCGGGCTTAAAAGCACTGCCGGACCACATTGCTTCGGCGATGATCGTTCTCGGCGATCAACCGAGCATTCGCGCTGAAGTGGTCAAGCGGGTGATGCGTACTTATTGGAGCCACCCAGTGCAAATTGTCGCGCCGAGTTACGACATGCGCCGGGGACATCCGATTCTGTTGGATCGGGGTTTATGGGAGGAACTTTACGCGCTCCCGGACGGCGGCGCGCCGCGAGACGTGATCAACCGACATAGCAGCGATATCGTCTACGTGAATGTAACGGACGATGGCATTCTCCGGGATGTTGATACACCGCAGCAGTACGAAGAGGAACGCCGCCGCGCTCAAACCTAGCTATTTGAACCAGTTGATAAGGCGGTTGACCAAGCTTCGTTTCTGTGCCAACACCTTGGTGTATTCAAATTCGAGCTGTTGAGTGAGATACTCAAGCTCCGTGATCCGCATGCGCGCCCCGTTAATCATGACCCATTCGCTGTCGAGAATGTGAACATTGCGAGGGGCACGCTTATAGACACGCTGATAAACATCCGCGTATGTGTGTATCGCATGTTCCAATGAAATCTGCATGTCAGTCCAATGAAAATGATAAAGACACCCGTACTAGAGTCCTATTCTACTTGGAAATTTGCAAAAGCGCATCCAGTTGAGTTGTCAAGGAATTGTTGAAACCCGCTCGGCTGGAATAAAAAACAGTCGAGTGCTATGCTCATGAAAAGGAGTAAATCATGACGCTGACACGGGCAGATTATCAAGCCGCCGCCGCAGTCGTGCGCGAACGGATTAGCATTACACCAAAAGTTGGCATGATTCTTGGATCAGGCTTGAATCGACTTGCTGACGAACTCATCGATCCCATCTCTATTCCTTATGCGGATATTCCCGGTTGCCCGGAATCGACCGTACCCGGTCATGCGGGACGGCTCGTGATCGGACTGCTGGAAGGTGTCCCCGTCGCTGTTCAAAAAGGGCGGACACACCTGTATGAAGGCTACTCGCCAGCGCAGATCACATTTCTTGTTCGGGTGATGGCTGAACTCGGCACGGAAATGTTGATCGTGACCAACGCGGCGGGCGGTCTAAATCCGGCATTCAGTGCAGGTGATGTGATGTTGATCAACGATCACATCAATTTCCCCGGCATGTCGGGGATGAATCCGCTGATCGGATCGTTCGCGGATACGAGCGAACCATCACGGTTTATCGGCATGGTGCAGACGTATGATACGCATCTGCGCGAAGCGGCACGATCCGCCGCCGCTGGAGCAGGGTTGACGCTGCATGAAGGCGTGTATGTTTGTCTTTCCGGTCCCAATTACGAAACCCCGGCAGAAGTGCGCTTTTTGCGGATGATCGGCGGTGATGCGGTCGGAATGTCCACCGTGCATGAAGTCCTTGTCGCCCGTCATGCCGGAATGCGTGTATTAGGGATGAGCGGCATCACGAACGCAAGCATTCATTCGATTGATCATCATGTCGAAGTGAGTCACACGGAAGTTCTCGACGCAGCGGTGCTGCTCGTCCCCCGGATGAGCGTGATCGTGCGCGGCGTCCTCCGTTCGATGGCATAGCGACTGCGAAAACGGTATGAGCAGTATTGTTTTTCTGGTAGAACAGGTTGCGACGGGGATATATATCCTTGTCGGGGTGTTCTTGCTCGTGTTCGTCCTTCAGTGGCGGCGCGCAACATGGAGCTTGCGCTCGGCTCGGTTTGAGCTTGAGCGCAGTCTTGCTCAAAACAAACGCGGCAATGCGCTCACAGCGGTGCTGGTGCTGGCGGAAGTCGGCTTGATCGTGATCGGGCTTCAGCGGGTGGTTGCGCCGCGTCTGCGCGAAACCGAAGCGCTGACCATCTCGGTAGCGATGGAAATTGACGACGGCATTTTTGCGACATTTACGCCTGTGCCCGTTGACTCTGGCATCGTGATCGATTCCAGCGGCGTGATTTTGGGCGAACAAAACCCGGCAGACCTTGTTCAGCCGACACCGACGATCACACCGACGCCCGTCGGGACAATTCTGCCGAATGCCGCACCCGCCAACTGTAACAACCCGCTGGTTCAGTTGATGATTCCGGCGAATGGCATGGTTGTATTCGAACCGCTCGCGGTGATCGGTGTCGCTTCTGTTCCCGACTTTGCCTACTACCGCTTTGAACTGCTTGGCAGTGAGACATCGGGTAATTTTGCCACCTTGGAGCGCGACTATACCGAACCTGTCCCGTCACAGGGCATGTTGGGGCAGTTTGTCCCGGCGTTTTATCGTCCCGGCTGGTATCAGTTCCGTGTGGCAGTGTTTGATCTGACGAACACAATGCGCGCCGCGTGTACGGTCAATATTTATGTGAGTGAGCCAATACCGACGCCGACACCATTAGGCACAGAGACGCGATGACGCCCGATCAACCCTCGCTCAGCGTGATCGGCTTGGGTAAGGTCGGTGAAACGCTGGCGCGTCTATATCATCAACAAGGCTATCGTATTGCCGCTGTGAGCAGTCGAACGACAGAGCGAGCGGCGGCAGTGGCGGTGCTTGTTGGTGCAGATGTGCGCGATCCGGTTGGGGCGGTAACAGCGGCGGATATAACCCTGCTCACCGTGCCGGATGACGCGATCGCATCCGTTGCGAACACGATCTCGAACGACATTGAGGGTAGATACATCGTTCACACATCGGGCGCGTTGGACGCTGGCGTACTGGATGTTTTGCGGCAGCGCGGCGCGCATGTTGGCAGTTTTCATCCTGCCTATCCATTCGCGGATGTCGAATCGGCGCTCAAAGGACTGCCGGGTTCTGCGTTCGCGGTCGAAGCAGAAGATGAGCGGTTGCGCGGTTGGCTGATCGGCATGGCGGCGGCACTCAACGGCGTTGTGATGCTCATTCCACCGGGCGGCAAGGCGCTTTATCATGCCGCGCTGGTGATCGCGAGCAACTACACCGTGACGCTGTATGCGGTTGCCCGCGATCTGTTGACAGGAATCGGTGCGGACAGCGCCGCCGCTGAACAGGCGCTTAACGCGCTGGTGGGCGGCACGGTGGCGAATCTGCGGTCGGTGGGTATACCCGCCGCGCTGACAGGTCCGCTGGTGCGCGGCGATATTGGCACGATCAGCGCACATCTCGCCGCGCTGGATGCGGCAAATCCGGCGGCGGCGGCGTTATACCGTCAGCTTGCGCGGGCGACCTTGCCGTTGGTCAAGGCGCGTGGAAAATCGGTACAAGAGATAGAACGCCTTCTTTGAAAGGATGTGCTTCATGACTCGGTTAACGGTGCGTGATATTGCGAAAATGAAAGTGGATGGCGAACGCATTCCCGTCCTGACCGCCTATGACGCGCCGAGTGCGAAAATCGCCGATCTGGTCGGCGTGCCGATTATTCTCGTCGGCGATTCGGTTGGGATGGTGGTGCAGGGGCACGAGACGCCAATTCCGGTGACGCTTGACCATATGATCTATCATGCGTCGATGGTGTCACGCGCTGCCAAAACCGCGCTCATCGTGGGCGATCTGCCATTTATGACTTACAGCGTCAGCATCGAACAAGCGCTCTTGAATGCGGGACGGATGATGCAGGAAGGCGGCGTTACGGCGGTCAAGCTCGAAGGCGGGGAGAAATTCGCGCCAACGATCGATCGGATCGTGAGCGCCGGTATTCCCGTGATGGCGCACATCGGCTTGATCCCTCAAAGTGTGAATCAACTCGGCGGAATGCGCGTGCAGGGGCGTGATCTCGAATCGGCGCAGCAGTTGATCCGCGACGCACGCGCGGTGCAAGATGCCGGGGCATTCGCCGTCGTGTTGGAGTCCATGCCCGGGCAGCTTGGCAAAATGATCACCGACTCACTTTCGATTCCGACCATCGGAATCGGTGCTGGCGTGGGCTGTGATGGTCAGGTTCAAGTCTGGCATGATATTCTCGGCATCTTTGATGATTTTATCCCGCGCCATACCAAACGTTACGCCGAAATCGGGAAAACGATGCGCGAGGCGATCAGCGCGTATGTGAGCGAAGTCAAAAGCGGAGATTTCCCGACCGAAGCGAACAGCTTCGCCATGAAAGATGATGTCTTTAGCGCGCTCAATATGAACGACAACGGCACAGGCGAACATGCACGTTCTTGAAACCATTCCCGCGCTGCGCGAAGCACGCGGGCGATTAAGTGGCACAGTTGGCGTCGTTCCGACGATGGGGGCGCTCCATGTCGGGCATCTATCGCTCGTGGAAGCGGCGCGGCGCGAAAATGATCATGTGCTGGTGACGATTTTTGTCAACCCGCTTCAGTTCGGCGCGAACGAAGATTTTGATCGCTACCCGCGTGATCTTCTGGCAGACTTCGCAATGTTGGAAAGTGTGGGCGTGGATGCGGTATTTACGCCTACACCCGCCTTGATGTACCCGGATGGTTTTTCGACGGGGATCAGCGTTGAAACACATGGCTTAGAGGCTGAACATCGCCCCGGTCACTTTGACGGCGTGACGACGGTGGTTGCCAAGTTTTTTAACCTCACGCAGCCGACCGTCGCTTATTTTGGTCAAAAGGACGCGCAGCAGGTGGTTGTGATCAAGAAGATGGTGCGCGACCTGAATTTTCCGCTTCAAATTGCCGTTTGCCCGACGTTGCGCGAATCGAATGGGCTGGCGATGAGTTCTCGCAATCGCTACCTGAGCGAAGAAGAACGCGCCCACGCCGGGACGATCTACGCCGGACTTCAAAGTGCCGCCGCCGCGTATGATCAGGGAATACGCCGTGCTGAACTGCTCACCGATGCCGCAATCCACGCCTTCGCGCCTGATCTTCAAGTTGAGTACGTGTCGATCAACGATCCAATCACACTTGCGCCGCTTACCGAGGCGGAAGATCAACCGCTGCTGATTTCAACAGCGGTTCGCTTAGGGCGAACCCGCTTGATCGATAACTGTTTGCTGCCGCTTCACCTGAATAACCGCGATGACCTCACCCGCATTTTAGGGGGGATGCTATAGTTTACCCGCGTTTCTCATCTATTTCTGACATAAGACCCGTAGGATTTTATCGTATCTAACTGGTTCAAGAGAGAGACGTATGTTCTTCGATCCGAGCTATCTGCTGTTCGTTGCGCTCCCCGCGCTGGTGTTGTCACTTCTCGCACAGTTGTTTGTGCGGTCGGCATACGCCAAATGGGGGAACGTGCGGAACGGCGTCAATATGACAGGGGTACAGGTCGCAGAGCGCATTCTCAGCCGGACGAACGTTCACGGCGTTGGGCTGGAAGGCGTCCCCGGACAGCTTACCGATCACTATGATCCACGTTCGCACACGGTGCGAATTTCTCAAGCGAATGCTTCTCAGCCGAGCGTTGCCGCGATGGCGGTTGTCGCGCATGAATTAGGTCATGCTCAGCAGCATCAGGACGGTTCGATTCTGATCCAGATGCGTAATTTCCTCATCCCGGCAGTGCAGCTTAGCCCAACGATTGGCTACGCGATGATCATCTTCGGGTTGATACTCAACATCACCGGGTTGTTCTGGTTGGGGATCCTCGCATTCGGCTTGATGGTGATCTTCATGATTCTGACGCTGCCCGTCGAGATCGACGCCAGCGCGCGTGGTTTGCGCCTTCTGCGCGAAAGTGGATTGATCGCCGTCGAAAGCGATTACTCAGGTGCGCGGGCTGTCCTCACAGCGGCGGCGCTCACCTACTTCGCGGCAGCAATTCAGGCAGTGCTTCAGCTTCTCTATTACGTCAGTTTGGGGTCACGCCGCGACTAACTCTCGCACTAGGGCGGGATTCAAGCAAATGGGGGATCAAGCGATCCCCCATTTTGATTGCGGTTGAACGTGTAATCGGCTACGGAAGTTTCCGGTCGATACGATGACGGAGACGCTCGATACGCCCCTGTTCCGGTCGCACACGGCTGAATGTCTGATTGAATTGACGTGTCCAGCGCACGATGCGAGAGCGCAGACGCACGAGTGAGTAGGAAAGCGCGCGGCGCTGTTTCTTGAACGCGCCTGCTTCCGGCATTGGCGCGCCCCACCGGACGACCATAGACGCCCATGTTAAGCCGCCGCCAAAACCGACAAATACAACCGGATCACCCTGTTTAACCCGCCCCTGTTCGACGGCTTCAACCAGCGCGATCGGGATCGATGCCGCCGATGTATTCCCGTATTTATCGAGATTGCACATAAACAAGCTCTCGTCCACTTTGAGCGCGCGTGCCGCCGCATTGATAATGCGAAGGTTCGCCTGATGCGGAACGATCAGCTTAACATCGCGGATGGTGAGATTCGCTTGTTCCAGCGCTTGTAAAACGCTCTCACCGATCACGCGGGTAGCGAACTTGAACACTTCGGTGCCGTTCATGTGCATCTTGTTGAATTTATGCCCGTTCAGTTCCGGCAGCTCCACGTCGTCACCCACATAATCAATCGTTCCGACGCTGGGGATTCCGAGCACATCCCCGCCTGTCCCATCCGAGCGCAAAATCGCGGATAACACGCCGCCGGGTTCGGGCGATCCCCGCAAAACGATCGCGCCCGCACCGTCGCCAAACAGAATGCACGTTCCGCGATCCTGCCAATCGAGGACGCGGCTCATCGTCTCTGCTCCGATCACGACAGCAATCTTGATCGAACCGGACTGAATCGCCTGTGCCGCCATCTGAACCGCATAAACCCAACCGGAACAGGCGGCGCTCAAGTCAAACGCGCCCGCCCGATTTGCCGCCAACCCCGCTTGAATCAAACTGGCGGTGCTGGGGAAGATGTGATCGGGGGTGGAGGTTGCCACCACCACCATATCAATCGACTCCGGCATAATGTCCGCCACATCAAGCGCTCGACGGGCAGCACGTAATCCCAGAGTCGCCGTTGTTTCGGTTTCCCCGGCGATCCGCCGCTCTTTGATGCCTGTGCGCTGCGTGATCCACTCATCAGTGGTATCGACAAGCAGCGCCATATCGTCATTTGTCATGACATGGTCTGGAACCGCCATACCCCAGCCGACGATATGCGCGTAAATGCGCCCCGGCGCGGCGGCAGTTCCCCCACGATTATTGGTGACCATTTCCGTTTTCTGTGTACTCGCCAAAGATTAACACCGCGTTGTGACCTCCGAAACCGAACGAGTTACTCATCACGCGCTGAATCTTATGCGGTTTGCCGACCAGCGGCGTATAGTTCAGGTCGCAAGCCGGGTCTTGGACTTCAAGGTTGACCGTCGGCGGAACAAAGTCTTCGTGTATCGCTTTGATACTAAAGACCGCTTCGACCGCCCCCGCCGCGCCCATCAAATGACCCGTTACGCCTTTTGTGGAACTGATCGGAATTTCATACGCCGTTTCACCCAATGCACGCTTGATCGCCAGCGTTTCGCTCTTGTCGTTCAGCGGTGTGCTGGTGCCGTGCGCGTTGATGTAATCAATATCTTTGGGTGTCAATTTGGCATCGCGCAGCGCAAATTCAATGGCTTTGGCTGCACCTTCACCTGTTTCGAGCGGAGCGGTCACATGATAAGCATCGGATGTGTGACCGTATCCCAGAATTTCTGCATAGATTTTTGCGCCGCGTGCTAAGGCATGATCCAGATCTTCGAGAACGAGGATCGCCGACCCTTCCGCACACACAAAACCATCGCGGTTCGCATCAAACGGACGTGATGCGCGTTCCGGTTCATCGTTGCGCTGGCTGAGTGCGGTCATGTTATTGAAGCCAGCCATCGCCACATCGACCAGTCCCGCTTCACTGCTTCCCGCAAGCGCGACCGTGACCTGTCCCCGGCGGATCATTTCGGTGGCTTCACCGATGCTGTTATTTCCCGTCGCACACGCGGTCGAAATCGCAAAGTTCGGACCACGCAGCCCGTACACCATTGAAATCTTGCTGCAAGGCGAATCCGGCAGCATCATGGGAACCATCAATGGGCTGACCGCACGCGCACCGCGTTCAAGAAAGGTGCGAATGCTTTCAAGCAGGGAACTGATCCCGCCAATCCCTGACCCGACGCACACCGCAATATCGTAACGGTTTTCGTCCGTCACTTGCAGTCCGGAATCCTTCATCGCTTGTTCGGCGGCAAAGAGCGCCATTTGCGTCACACGGTCAGTGCGCCGTGCCTCACGGCGTCCGAGAAATGCTTCAGGATCGAAATTGCGGACTTCGCCTCCGAAGTGAATCTCGATGTGAGATGTGTCGAACCGCTCAATCGTGCGAATTCCTGTAATACCGTTCTTGGCGTTCCCCCACGCTTCTTCCACGCTGTTTCCGGTAGGACACACAATTCCCATTCCGGTAACGACTACTCTCCGTCTTTCCACAATCGACCTCCACAGCGAGACGACTTTTAACCGTCTATGTGCAGCTTATCTCGAACATAAAAGGGTTTCTCTGCTAGGTGTAACACCCTTGTACGCCTCAGGTTGCACCCGCGAATATGATATAATGCCGCATCCTCAGATAAAAGCGACGAGTACGGACAGGATGATACTGGTCACCGGGTCAACCGGGTTTGTTGGGCGACACCTTGTTGCCCGTTTGATGGCGGAAGGTTTTGCGGTGCGCTGCTTGATTCCCGCACACAAAGCCGATCGGCTTCCGTGGGAAAATCCGCCCGAAATTGTGATCGGTTCCATACTGGATGAAGAGGCACTGTTTCGCGCCGCAACGGGCGCGCATGTCATCATTCATCTTGAAAACGCGCTCTGGTGGGGTCGCCCCCGCGATCTTGAACGGATCGAAGTCGGCGGCACACGCCAGTTGATCACAGCGGCACGTGCCGCGCGTGTTGGGCGGATCATCACATTGACCCAATTAGGATCAGCTGCTTCAAGCGCCTATCCCCTCCTGCGATTCAAAGGGCAGGTGGAAGACCTGATCCGCGCCAGCGGGCTTGCCTACACGATCATTCGCGCGGGCGTGGTGTACGGCGAAGACGACGCATTTATCAATCATATCGCCATGCAGTTACGCGCAAATCCGTTTTATGTACTCATGCCCGGCACAGGTGAAGTTGTCCTTCATCCTATCCATATTGATGATGTCATCTCGGCGCTTGTTACCAGTCTCCGATCAATCGATGTAGTAGACAGCGTGATCGAAATCGGCGGAGCAGAGTATATCACCATTGAGGACTTGATCCGCACGGTGATGCGTGTAAGCGGCGCGCCGCGTGTGATCGTGCCACTTCCGCCGTATTTGATGCGTGCAATCACTGCCTTTACATCGCGGATTCTATCCCGGTCGCTGATCACGCCGCAGTGGTTTGATATTCTCGCGGCAAACCGCGCCGCGAAGTTGGGCAACCTTTATCATTATTTCGGTGTTCGTCCAAAACGCTTGGAGGACACCCTATTAACTTATATGCGTGGTCGGCGCTACACCATCCCGATGATGCGATATGCGCTGCGCCGCCGTCCGAAAGTGGTGTAAACATGAGTCAGGATGATGGCATAACCATCCGTCCGCTGCGGGCGCTCGATGACATGCGGGCAGTGGTCGATCTTCAGAAGAGCTATTGGGGAACAGATCTCGAATCGGTCATTCCGGCGCATATGTTGTTTTCGCTCGCCAATTACGGCGGGCATGTGCTCACGGCATTTGATGGCGAAAGACCGGTCGGCGTGCTGGTTGGTTTCTTGGGGACAAATATGGAAGACGCCACCCGTCCCGCGATGGCGAATCTTCAAATCGCCAGCAAGCGTATGGTTGTCCTTCCAGAGTACCGCAGTCGCGGGATCGGCTACCGCTTGAAACTGGTACAGCGCGATATTGCGATCCGGCAGGGGATTCGGTTGGTTGTGTGGACATTCGATCCGTTGTTGGCGCTCAACGCACATTTGAACGTTCGTAAGCTCGGCGCATTGTGCCCGCGCTATCTCGTCGATTACTACGGCAGTAGTCCCGAAGGCGGTCTTGCGTCGCTCGGCTCATCGGATCGACTGCTGGTGGAATGGTGGGTGACACGCCGCCGCGTCGAGGAGCGGATTTCAGGAAATCGCGCCCCGCTTGTGCTGAGTCAATACCGCGAGGCGGAAACGACAATTTTGAATCCGCCCGTGTTCGACGGCGACGATCCCATACCCGGACACGAGATTTACCAGCCGGGAACATCGCTCGCGCTTGTGGAAATCCCCGTCAATACGCCGGAAATTCAGCAGCGTAACCCGGATTTGGCGATCGCGTGGCGCAATCACATTCGCGCCGTATTCACGAGCGTATTCGCGCAAGGCTACGTCGTGACCGATTTCCTGCGCGAAACCTATGAAGGACGCAGCCGCGCCTTCTATGTATTGAGCTACGACGGACCGCAGTCCGAGCAGTTTACTTTTTAGTCACCACCACTTTTGAGGAAGTCTCATGCGCGCTATCACGATACGAAACATTCGCCTGCATTCTGTCGCGCTCCCGTTTGTTGAGCCGCTCCGTACCAGCTTTGGCGAAGAACCGTTCAAGACTGCGATTCTGGTCGAATTGGAAACGGACGCCGGGGTGATCGGCTGGGGAGAAGCCACTGCCGAGATCATGCCCGGTTACAGCAGCGAAACGATGGGGACGGCGCAGCATATTTTGCAAGAATTCCTCGTGCCGCTCCTACTGGGTAAGACGATTGGCGATGCGACCGAAGTTCCTGATTTGATCCGTTCGGTGCGCGGTCATCCGATGGCAAAACACGCTGTCGAAGCCGCTGTATGGGACGCAATCGCGAAAACCAATAACATGCCGCTGGCGGATTATTTCGCCGCGCACCTGCCCGCCGGACACGCTTCACGCGGGTACGCCAATGTTGGCGTGAGCATCGGCATCAAGCCGACTGTCGAAGCAACGCTCGACATCATCACCAAGCGCGTGAACGAAGGTTACAAGCGCATCAAGCTGAAGATTCAGCCGGGTTGGGATGTCGAATTGGCGCGCGGTGTGCGTGCCGTTTACCCGGATATTCTGTTGATGCTGGACGCGAACAGCGCCTACACCCTCGATGACGCGGACCATCTCAAGCAGTTGGACGAATTCAAACTGCTCATGCTCGAACAACCGCTCGGTCACGATGATATTTTCCAGCACAGCAAGTTACAGCCTCAGCTTGCCAGCCCCATCTGTCTTGATGAAAGTATCAAATCGGCGGACGATCTGCGCTTGGCGCTGGAACTCGGCGCGTGTCGCATTTTGAACCTGAAACCTTCACGCGTGGGCGGCTACACCGAAAGCCTTGAAATCTACCGGGTGTGTGTCGAGACGAATACGCCGTTGTGGATCGGTGGGATGCTCGAAACAGGCGTTGGGCGCGCCGCAAATCTCGCGCTCGCTTCGCTGCCGGGTGTCACACTGCCGTGTGATATTTCTGCGACCAGCCGCTATTTCAAGCAGGATATTTCCGAGCCGCCATTTGTGCTTGGCGCGGAAAGTCGGATCGCGGTCGCTGCGGGGGCAGGGATCGGCGTGCAGGTGCAGTCGGATCGCATCGCGGCGGCGGCTGAGATGTGGAAACAGTCGTATCCTTATCATACGGTATAAATAAAGGGGCGCAGCGATGACACTGCAAAATATGACCGTCTCCTTCATCGGCAGCGGGGTGATGGCGGAGGCGATGATCAAGGGGTTGATCAATAAAAAACTCCTCAATGCTGATCAGATCATCGCTGCCGACCCGAACGCGGATCGCGGCGCGGAACTGGTCGAGCGCTACGGGCTGCGCTACACCGCCGATAACCATGAGGCAGCAAGCGGCGCTGATATCTTGATCCTTGCGATCAAGCCGCAGATGTTGGCACATGTCGTTCCTCAACTTCGGCGCGTGGCGCACGATGCCAAAATGATCCTGAGCATTCTCGCCGGGGTGCGCATTCGCACCATTGCCGATGGGTTGCTGAATCCGAGTATCGTGCGCGCCATGCCGAATACGCCCGCACAGATCGGACAGGGAATCACCGTGTGGACGGCAACAGGGGAAGTGCCGGAAGCCATGCGCGCTCAAGCAAAAGGCTTGCTCGGCGCATTGGGTGAAGAACTCTACATGGACGACGAGAAATATCTCGATATGGCAACCGCATTGAGCGGTACAGGTCCTGCTTACGTGTTCCTGTTCATGGAAGCGATGATCGACGCGGGCGTCCATATGGGATTTTCGCGCAAAGATGCCGAACGCCTAGTCTTATATACGATGCGCGGTTCGGTCGATTATGCACTGCAATCGTCGCTGCATCCGGCGCAGTTACGCAATCAGGTGACGAGTCCCGGCGGCACATCAGCCGAGGCGATTTATCAGATGGAGAAGGGCGGCTTGCGAACGGTGCTTTCGCGGTCGATATGGGCAGCATATCAAAAATCAGTGTCGTTAGGAGACGCACAAGAAAAGGCGCACGACAACCGGGGGGAGGGTGAGCGCTAGCACGTTTGTGCTACACGGACGGGGGTGAACGGTGGTTGAGCGCTTTCACAAATAAGATCAATCATGATTGTGAAAAAGTGGACAGACAGACGTGCATCCGTTACAATTCAGAACATTAAAGTCAGCACAGATTAGCCTCACATGAGCAGGAGCCCACGATGGCGGAAGTGACCAACGGATTTTTTGACTCAATTTTGCAGCGTGTTCAGCAGTTTACCCCATCTGTTGAAGCGGTTGAAGTGGGGTTTGTTGAAGAAGTAGGCGACGGCATCGCCCGTGTGCGCGGCTTGAATAACATCGGTTACAGCGACCTTGTCAAGTTCCCCAATGGCGCGCTTGGCTTGGCGTTTAACCTTGAAAGTGACAACGTTGGGTGCATCATTCTGGGCGAGTACGACAGCATCAACGAGGGCGACGAAGTGCGCCCGCTCGGTCGTATTGCGTCTGTGCAGGTGGGGATCGGGTTGGTCGGTCGTGTTGTGAATGCGCTCGGTGAGCCAGTTGACGGCAAGGGTCCGATTGCGGTTGAAGCAGGTTCTCAACCGGAATACTACCCGATTGAGCGTATCGCCCCCGGCGTGATGGCGCGGCGCAACGTCAACCGTCCGGTGCAGACAGGCATCATGACGATTGACGCGAACACCCCGATCGGGCGTGGTCAGCGCGAACTCATCATCGGCGACCGTCAGACAGGCAAGACGGCACTCGCCATCGATACGATCCTCAACCAGAAGGGCAAGAACCTTTACTGCATCTATGTCGCCATCGGCAAACGGCGCGGTGAGGTGGCACGTTTGGTCGCTCAGCTTGAAGAAGCGGGCGCGATGGAATACACGACGGTTGTTGTGGCGTCGGCATCTGACTCAGCGGCGCTTCAGTACATCTCGCCCTATTCGGGCTGTGCCATCGGCGAGTGGTTCATGGAAAACAAGATGGACGCGCTCGTTGTGTACGATGACCTGAGCAAGCATGCTTGGGCATATCGTCAGGTTTCCTTGATCCTCCGCCGTCCCCCCGGGCGTGAAGCGTATCCCGGCGACGTGTTCTATCTGCACAGCCGTCTCTTGGAACGTGCCGCTCAGTTGAGCGATGCGCGCGGCGGTGGCAGCTTGACCGCGCTCCCGTTCATCGAAACCTTGCTCGGTGACGTGTCGGCATACATCCCCACGAACGTGATTTCGATCACCGACGGTCAGATTTTCCTTGAAAGTGACCTGTTCAATGCCGGTCAGCGCCCCGCAATGAACGTCGGTATCAGCGTCAGCCGCGTGGGTGGTGATGCACAAACCAAAGCGATGAAGAAGGTCGCGGGCGGTCTTCGCCTTGACCTCGCGCAGTTCCGTTCGCTTGCCGCGTTCGCGCAGTTCGGGTCGAGCGGTTTGGACAAGGCGACTCAGCGTCAGTTGAATCGTGGTCTGCGCCTAACCGAACTTCTCAAGCAGCCGCAGTATCAACCGCTCTCGCTGGCGGATCAGGTAGCGCTGCTGTATGCAGGCACACGCGGTTTGATCGACGATGTTCCGGTCGAACGTGTGAGCGAGTGGAAGTCGGCATTCCTGCGCGCATATCACAGCCAGTATGCTGAAGTTGCGGAACGCATCACGACCGATCTCGATATCAAGCCGGATGTTGACGCGCTTCTGAAACAGGCGATTATGGATTTTACGACGAGCTTCCTGGGCTAAGTCCCGCAGAGAAAAGGGGACACCCTCATGGCATCGACGAGAGAGATTCGCAAGCGCATTCGCAGTGTCAAGAACATCGCGCAGATCACCCGCGCTCTAGAGGCGTCGTCCGCTTCCAGAGTTCGCCGGGCGCAAGCGCGTGTGCTTGCCAGCCGCGCTTTTGCTGAAAAAGCGTGGGAAATCCTGCTGAATGTGCAGAATGCGGGCGGGCAAGGGGCGGCGCTCCATCCGCTGCTGACCCCGCGTGACGAAGTCCGCAAGATCAAGATCGTGTTGGTGACATCCGATCGCGGTCTGGCGGGCGCGTTTAATACCAATATCATCCGCGTAGCGCGCCGTTTTGCTGAACGGCTAAAAATGCCGGTCGAATGGGTTGCGGTCGGTCGCAAAGGACGCGATTCGCTCATCCGTGCGGGTCAGCCATTGGCGGCGGAATTTAGCGATATTTCGCAAGAGCCGACGCTGGCGACGATCATGCCGATTGCCCGTATCGTGATGGATGAATTTCTATCGGGGAACGTGGACGAAGTGTTTGTCGCGTATACCGATTATGTCAATACGCTCACTCAGCGCCCGGTGGTGTCGCGCTTGCTGCCGCTGATCCCGTATCAAACGAGCGATCAAGTAGCTGCAGAATACATCAAGAACGCGCCGCAGGTCAGCACCGGCGGACGCGATTACGAGTATGAGCCGAACCCCGCCGCCATTCTTGATGAAATTGTCCCGCGTTTTACGCAGCTTCAGCTTTATCAAGCGCTGCTCGAAAGTCAGGCGAGTGAACATTCAGCGCGTATGGTCGCCATGCGTAACGCCAGCGACAACGCCGCCGGATTGATCGAAGATTTGACGCTCGTGTACAACAAAGCGCGTCAGGCGGGCATCACCAACGAAATTCTGGATATCGTTGGCGGCGCTCAGGCGCTTCAGGCGAGCATTGATGCAGAAGCCGAACAAATTCTTCAGGCGCATCGTTTGGCAATCGCTGAACAGCCGCGCGTGAAGCCTGCGACTCCGGTCAAAACGGAGCAGGTGGGCGGCGCAGCGCAAATTGCTGTCGCAGAAAAAACCGACGATCTGACCAAGCTCGAAGGGATCGGCAAGAAGATGTCAGCGGCGCTAAAAGCTGCCGGAATTGACACCTTTGATAAGGTCGCTGCTGCCAGCGAAAGCGAACTGCGGGCGGCAATCCAGAATGCGGGCATGAACTTTTCACCCAGCCTGCCGACGTGGGCACGGCAAGCAGAATTTGCCGCGCGCGGCGATTGGGATGGGTTGAAGGCGTATCAAGATCAGTTAAACGCAGGGCGCGAACAGTAGGCGTGACGAATCACGCCCCGACCAGACGAGCTAACAGGGAGAATCACGAGAATGGCAGAAGTTCAGGGACGTGTTTCGCAGGTGCTGGGTGCTGTGGTGGACGTAGAGTTCCCCGGCTCGGCTCTGCCGGAATTGTTTGAAGCGATCCGCGTGCCGCGTGAAGGCAACGAGGATTTAATTCTGGAAGTCCAGCTTCAATTAGGCAACAGCACGGTTCGCACGGTAGCGATGGACACGACCGACGGCTTGCGTCGCGGCGTTCCTGCTTACGCGACTGGCGCATCGATTATGGTTCCGGTCGGTATGGCATCGCTTGGGCGCGTGTTTAACGTGCTCGGTCGCCCGATTGACCTCGGTGAAGAAGTCCCGGCGGATTCGCCCCGCCGTCCGATCCACGCCAGCGCGCCAAACTTTGAAGAACAAACGACTCATATTGAAGTCTTTGAAACGGGCATGAAGGTTATTGACCTGATCGCACCGATGACAAAAGGCGGCAAGACGGGTATTTTCGGCGGCGCAGGTGTCGGCAAAACCGTAACCATTCAGGAATTGATCAACTCGATCGCGACCCAGCACAGCGGTTTGTCGGTGTTCGCGGGCGTTGGTGAACGCACCCGTGAAGGCACGGCGCTCTATCACGAAATGCAAGAAGCAGGCGTGCTGGATAAACTCGCGATGGTGTTCGGTCAGATGAACGAGCCGCCCGGTGTGCGTCTCCGCGTCGCCTTGAGCGGTCTGGCGATGGCGGAACACTTCCGTGATGAAGGGCGCGATGTGCTGCTGTTCATCGATAACATTTTCCGCTACTCGCTGGCGGGTGCCGAAGTATCGGCGCTCCTCGGTCGTATGCCTTCGGCGGTCGGTTATCAGCCGACATTGGCTGAGGAAATGGGTCAGCTTCAGGAACGTATTACGTCAACCACGACGGGATCGATCACGTCGATGCAGGCGGTTTACGTGCCCGCCGACGACTATTCCGACCCCGCTCCGGTCGCGGTGTTCACTCACCTCGACGGAACGATCGCCCGTGAGCGCTCGATTGCCGCGCGTGGTATTTTCCCGGCAGTTGATCCGCTTGCCAGCACGAGCAAGATTCTCGACCCGCTGGTGGTGGGTGAAGATCACTATCGCACCGCCCGCGAAGTTCAGCAGGTGCTCCAGCGCTATAAGGACTTGCAGGACATCATCGCCATTCTCGGTATCGACGAATTGAGCGACGATGACAAGCTGCTGGTTTCGCGCGCACGCAAGATCGAGCAGTTCCTTTCGCAGCCGATGTATGTGGCGCAGCAGTTTACGGGTCGTGAAGGTCGCTATGTCAAGATCAAGGATACCGTGCGCGGTTTCCGTATGATCCTCGATGGCGAAGTCGATCACATCTCGGAGCAGTTGTTCTACATGGCGGGTCCGATTGAGGACGTGCTCCAGCGCTACAATGAAGCTCAGGCGCAGCAGTAAGGCGAATCATTATGCCAATTGCGGTCGAAATCGTCACGCAAGAACGGCTCGTATTCAGCGAGCCGGAAGCGGACATGGTGTTGATCCCTGCCGCTGAAGGGGAGATGGGTGTGCTGCCGCGTCACGCACCTGTCCTCACCACACTCGGCTTTGGGGAACTCGTCGTCCGCAAGGGGCGCGCCGAAGAACGCTTCGCCATTTACGGCGGTGTGGTCGACGTGCGCCCGGATAAAGTTGTTGTTCTGGCGGACTTAGCCGAATCATCCTATGACATTGATGTCACAGCCGCCGAACAGGCACGCGCACGCGCTGCCGAAATGGTCAAAGAAGGCGTCCCTGCGGAACTCAACCGCGAAGCGACACTCGCGCTCCGTCGTGCCGAATTGGCGCTGCGAATCCAGCGCAAGATTCAAACGCGCGGTTCACAGGTGATGCGTATCATCGAAGAACGCGAGAAGGACGACGAATAACCTTCGTCGGGTTATCGCAGCACAGACGGAGGGGCGCGAAAAGCTGCCCCTTCGTTTTTGTGCCCGCTGATTGTGTTATAATCCCCGCCGTGTATACGCCAGAAGGCGCTGCCTTTCGAGAGCAAATATGGGACTTTTCCAGAAACGATTCGGCGTCGATCTCGGAACGATCAACTGCTTGATCTATGAAAATGAACAGATCGTTCTGCGTGAACCGTCGTTGGTAGCGCTCACAGTAGAACCGGATCAGGTGGTCGAGATCGGTCAACCTGCACGTGAGATGCTTGGTAAGGTGGACGACGAGAACATTCAAATCGTGCGTCCGCTTCAAAATGGGGTGATCGCCGACTACGACGTAACGGTTGTGATGTTAGAGCGCTTCTTCGGTCAGGTAGGCGGGCGCATGCGCTTTTTCAAGCCGCATGTGATGATGACTATTCCGTTCGGCGCAAACAGTGTGGAGCGTAAAGCCGCCCACGAAGTCGCGCTCGATGCGGGCGCAAGCCGCGTGTATTTGATCGCTGAACCGCTGGCGGCGGCGCTCGGTGCAGGGCTGCCGGTGGGCACACCCGCCGGTGATATGATCGTCAATATCGGCGGCGGAATCACCGAAGCGGCGGTCTTGACCATGAATACGATTGTGCGCGCCGAAAGTGGGCGAATCGGCGGGTTACGCATCGATGACGCCTTGATCGCATACGTGCGGCGCAAGTACAACCTGAGCATCGGTCAGCCAACCGCCGAATCCGTCAAGATTCAGGTAGGCGCGGCGGTGACCGGTGTCGAAGAGACGAGCATGGATGTGCAGGGGCGCGATAACGTGAGCGGGATGCCGCGCACGATCGCAATCGCCACCAGCGAAGTTGTCGAAGCGATTCAAGAACCTTTGCGCGAAATCAGCGATGTGGTGAAGCGTGTGTTGTCGAATACGCCGCCGGAACTCGCATCAGACATTATCGATCGTGGAATTGTGTTGACAGGCGGTGGCGCGCTTCTGCGCGGCATTGACCAATACCTGACACGAGAGACAGGCGTTCCGGTATACCGCGCTGATAACGCGATGATCGCGGCGGCAGTGGGCGCAGGACGCGCACTCAATGATCCGTCGATGCTGATGCAGCTTAGATTAGGTCAGGTTAGGTAGTACGTCATCCGCTGAAGATGCAGCACCGGGTCGATGTACTGCACATGGACATCCGGCGGCACATTCAGATTAATCGGCGCGTAGTTCAAGATTGCCTTGACCCCGGCAGCGATGACCATATCGGCGACTTCCTGCGCTTTTTCGGCAGGAACGGCGATCATCGCGATCTTGATCCCGCGCTGGCGGATGATCTGCGGCGCTTCATCGATAGCTTGAATCTTAAAGCTGCCGATATGCCGCCCGACCTTTTCCGGTGAGCTGTCAAACACGCTTGTGACATGAAAACCGCGTTCGGCAAAGCCGCGATACCGGGCAACTGCGCTGCCCAGATCACCCGCGCCGATCAGCGCGATTTCCCAATCGCGTTCGACCTTCAGCACCTGACGGAGCTGTTCGCGCAGAAACGCGATGCGATAGCCCGTACCCTGCTTGCCGAATCCGCCAAAATGCGACAGGTCTTTGCGAATCTGCGCGGAACTTATACCAAGCCGCTTGCCCAGTTCATGTGAAGATGTGACTTCATGACCCTCTTGCGCCAGCCGTTCCAATGCGCGCAGATAGACCGGAAGACGGCTTATCACAATATCGGGGATGTCATTAGACGACATGAGGCGGTTTTCCTTGGAGCAGCCGTAAAGACGATGATCTGATCATTACAATTGTGAAGAATCCCACACGCATCTTACCATTATCCTTCCGAAGGCGCTAGAGAGGTGTTCACGAAGTACCCATGAAACACTTACCACGCCATTACCGTAAAGATGTGTGGATGCAGTTACTATAAGATCACGAAAAGCGCTACGGGGAAACAGAATGCGTGTCCGTCGTTCAATCATTGTTCTCTTTTTGCTGATGCTGCTCATTCCGGTGATCGCATTCGGTGTGCGCGCCAATCGGCAGGCAGATCAGGAAACGACCGTAACCGAACTTCAGACGACCGTCGTCCAACGCGGCATTGTTGAAGTCACCGTTACCGCGCTTGGCACGATTGAGGCGGATCAATCGGCAAGCCTGAGCTTCACCACGCCGGGGCGGGTGCAGGATGTCTATTTTCAGGTAGGCGATTACGTGCTTGCCGGGGATGTGTTGGCGCGGCAAATTGACGAAACCCAGCGGATCGCCGTCGAACAGGCACAGCTTGCGGTCGATCTAGCAGTAATTCAGCGGGATCGGCTGTTAGAAGGACCGGACGCGGGGCAAATTCAAATCGCGGAGGCAAATGTCGAGGCGGCAGAAGCGGCAGTCGCGGCGGTCGCGAATGCGGTCACGCCTGAAGATATTCGAGCCGCTGAACTCGCTTATCAAGCCGCCCAGCAGGCGGTCGCCGATGCAGTACAAGCGCGGGCGACGGCTTCCGGCGGTCAATCTGATGCTGCCTATGCGTTGCTCGATGCGCGTGTAGGCGAGGCGAGCTTCAATGCCGAAATCGCGCGCATGCAGCTTGAATCACTGCGAACCGGAACCACAGGACAGCTTGGTGCGGCATATGCGCGCCTTGAACAAGCACAGCTTGAACTCGAACGCTTGCAGGCAGGTGCGACTCAGGTAGAAATCGATCGTGCCGAAGCACAGATCGCTCAAGCACAGTTGAATCTTGAACAAGCACAGCAAGCGCTCGATCGGATGCAGATCACCGCGCCGTTCGACGGGTTCATTTCGGCGCAAACAATCGAAGTTGGTGCCATTGCCGCGCCAGGACTGCCCGCGCTTACGATCAACGATATCGATCCGCTGCGGCTCATTGTGCAGGTAGACGAGATCGATATTCGTCAGGTTCGGGAAGGCATGACGGCGCGTGTCTCGCTGGATGCGCTGCCGGGGGTCGATTTTCCGGCAGTACTGGAACAAATCGCGCTGATCAGCAGCAGCGATGCGGGAATCGTCAGCTACGATGTGCGCGTGCTGCTCGAACAGGCAGATGATCCGCGTGTGCGTGCCGGAATGACGGCGGAAGCGGCGGTTGTGGTGGATCGGCGCGAAAATGTGCTGATCGTGCCGAACCTGTATATCCGGCTTGACCGTACGAATAATCTCGCGTTCGTGAGCGTGGTCAACGCGGCAGGGCAGCTTGAGGAAGTCGAAGTAACGCTCGGCTTGCAAGGGGAAGAGGTCAGCGAAATTACAGGCGGCGTGCCGGAAGGCGCGGTTGTCGGCGTTGATCTGGCGGGTGACAGCCTGAGTATCTTTGGAGGCTGATAGATGCTAAAACGACTATTCCGCGCGTTCATCAACCTGATGGTGATTGCCATCATCATAGGGGTGATCGCGCTTTTGATCTTGAACCGCTCCAGCGAAGTCGTACCGGATGCGGAGTCGGAAATTCTCGATGAAACGACCATCACACGCGGCGATTTAAGCGTGACGATCAGCGCAACCGGGGCAGTGATACCGGCGCGTCAAGTGGCGCTCCTATTTGAAGCAAGCGGCGCTGTCGCCGAAATCCTCGTCGCGGAAGGTGATCGTGTGGCGGCAGGTGACGTGATTGCGCGATTGGATACAACCGAACTGGAAAGCCTGATCGAAGAAGCACGGCTTGCGCTTGATTTGCAGACGATCTCGTTTGAGGCAATCACCGCCGCGCCGCGTGATGTCGATCTCGCGGCAGCAGAAGCGGCGCTCGATACGGCGGAAGCATCCGCGTATGCAGCGTATTCCGGCTCAAGCGCGGAGACTGCTGCCGAAATTGCACGCTTACAAGCGGAAATCGCTCGAAATCGCTTATGGCAGGCACAGCTTCAGCGTGATATTTCGGTCAGCGCACCGAGCGGATTCGGGTTAGACGTGAGCGGGCTGCTGCCGGATGGTTCAGAAGTTTCGCAGGATATTATCGACGAAATCAACGCCGCGCTGAATGGCTTATTCCCGTCACAGCCGGGTATCAGTGCGGATAGTTTTAATGCCGGGCTGAATCAAGCCTCGTATGGCGTCGATATTGCGGACGCGAATTATGCCGCCGCCGCTTCAAATCCGGGGGATATTGCCGGAATTGGGCAAGCACAGGCGGCGATGGTTGCGGCACAAGTCGCCCTTGATCGACTCTTAAACGGCGCATCCGATACCGATCTGCAAATCGCTGAGGCGGGAATTGCACAAGCGCGTCTCGCGGTTGCACAAGTCGAAGCGGGGTTAAATCGCTTTGTGTTGACCGCGCCATTTGACGGCGTGATCGCTCAATTGAACCTAACCGTCGGTGAACTTCCGCCTACGCAGAACGCCGCCGCGCTGTTGGTTGATGACAGCGCCTCGTATATTGATTTGGCGATCGATGAGACGGATGTGATCGATCTTGTGCCTGATTTGCCGGTTGTTTTTCGCGTGGATGCGCTGCCGGATACCGAGATTACCGGTACTGTAACGCGGGTCGCGGTGACGCCGACGATCATCGGAACGCTGGTGACTTATCCGGTACGGGTGGCACTTAGTGCAACCGATGCGCCTATCCGGTTTGGAATGAGTGCAACCGCGACGATTATCGTAGATTCGTTGGCGGATGTGCTAATCGTGCCAAACCGATTTATCCGCATCGACCGTACAAATGGACAATCATTTGTGACGATTGAAAGCACCCCCGGCGTGTTTGAAGAAATTCCGGTCGAATTGGGACTGCGAAGCACGACGCAGAGCCAGATCATGAGCGGTGTCGAAGAAGGTCAGCGGATCGTGCTGATTCCACGGGCGCAGTTTGATTTCATGGATGGTCCACCGAGGTAAAGCGCATGGTGAACTTGTTTCGCAGAAGCAAAACCAGCGCGCGCCCTGCTGACGCGCCGCCGGAAAAGAAATTGGTGATCGATATACGCGAGATCACCAAAATGTACAAAATGGGTGATATCGAGGTTCACGCGCTGCGCGGCGTTGACCTGAAAATCTACGAAGGTGAATTTGTCTCGATCATGGGTCCATCGGGATCGGGCAAATCGACCTTGATGAATATTCTCGGCGCGCTTGATCAACCGACGAGCGGAGAATATTTCCTTGATGGGGTCAATGTCAGCCGCTTGAGCGAGGCAGAACTCGCACGGGTGCGGAACAAGAAGATCGGGTTTGTGTTCCAGAGCTTTAACCTGCTCAAGCGGACAACGGCGCTGCGTCAGGTGGAACTGCCGCTGATCTACGCGGGTGTGAGCGGTCGCACCAAACGGGCGAAAGCCGCGCTGGAGTCGGTCGGTTTGGGGCAGCGGCTCGATCACCTGCCGAGTGAGCTTTCCGGCGGTCAACAGCAGCGCGTAGCGATTGCGCGGGCGCTCGTGAATGAACCCGCCATGATTCTTGCCGACGAGCCAACGGGCAACCTTGACTCGCGCAGCGGCACAGAAGTAATGCAGATATTCCAGCGGCTCAACCGTGATCAGGGGATTACTGTCGTTTTCGTTACGCATGACTCATGGATCGCGCGGCATACCAACCGCGTGGTAATTTTGCGCGACGGCAAGGTGATCACCGATCGGGCGGTCGCCACGCCGTTGATTGCCGGAGATACGGAGCGCCCATCCGCCGAGGACGAAATGGAAACGATACTCAAAGAAGTCTACGCGGCGGGCAAGCAAGAGGAATTCAACTAGGCGTGTGACGATGAATGTGATGGAAAATCTCCGTATCGCGCTGAATGGGTTGTTTACCAACCGCATGCGCTCGATCTTGACCACGTTGGGGATCATCATCGGCGTCGGCGCGGTGATCGGCTTGGTTAGCTTGGGGCGCGGCGTTGAAGACTTCGTCGCGGGTGAGTTTCAATCGCTCGGCTCGAATGTCCTATTCGTATTTTCGTCGGTTCCGGCGAACGGCACAGCGGCAGATATTCAGCCGATCACAACCCGCGAGGGGGCGTCACTCGCTAATCCCATGGTCGCGCCGAGTATTCAGCAGGTTGCGATGCAGTATGATGTTTTCGGCGCAGTCGAAGCCGGAGCGCGAGCGGTCAATCTGCCCGTCAGCGGTGTAACGCCGAATTTTACCGATGTGCGCCAATGGGCAATCCGCGAAGGCAGTTTCATCAGTCAATACGATGTTGATGATGCAGGACGTGTCGCGGTGCTTGGCACAACAGTCGTTGAGCGGTTGTTCGGGGATAAAACGCTGAACCCGATCGGGGAAGTGATCCGCATCAACGAGCGCGTGTTTACGGTGATCGGCGTGATGGAAGAAAAAGCGGCGGGTTTTCTGGGTGATGAAAACGAAGTCGTGTTTATTCCGATTACGACAGCACAGACGCGCCTTGATCGTGTTCGAGCGCGTGACGGCGGGTATGAAATTTCGGTTTTGCATATTCAAGCGCGCAGCGAAGATGTGATGGAACGCGCCACGCTGGAAATCGAGTCTTATCTCAGTGACGCGCATGAGATCGCTTTTCAAGGCGAGCAGGATTTCACGATCATCAATCAGGCGGATTTGCTCAATTCACTCGGCGCGGTGACAGGAATCTTGACCGTGTTCTTAGGGTTGATCGCCGGAATTTCGCTGCTGGTTGGCGGGATCGGCATCATGAATATCATGCTGGTGAGCGTGACCGAACGCACCCGCGAAATCGGACTGCGGAAAGCAGTTGGGGCGCGCGGCGCGGATATTCTCAGTCAATTCTTGATCGAAAGCCTTGTATTGTCGGTTGCAGGGGGCGCGATGGGAATCGCGTTCGGGATCGGTCTCACACTGCTGGGATCGTTCATCATTAATCAATTAGGCTCAGATATCGCGCTGAGTGTCACAGTCGATTCGATCATTCTGGCGACGGCGGTGAGTACGTTTATCGGCGTGTTTTTCGGGCTGTATCCCGCCAGCCGCGCCGCCCGTATGCGCCCGATCGATGCGTTGAGGTTTGAATAGCCCATGATCACATCGGTGCTGGAAAATGTCCGCGTGGCGTTGATCGGGCTGCGCTCGAATAAACTGCGTTCGGCGCTGACGATGCTCGGTATCACAATCGGGGTATCGGCGGTGATCGTGCTGGTGTCGATCGGTCAAGCGGTCGATTCGTTCGTGCGCGATCAGTTTCTCGGCTTGGGAACAAACTTGATCATCGTGTTCAACGGCGAAAACGAACGCGGCGAAACGGTGCGGCTGACGTTGAATGAGGCGGAAGCGCTGGCGGATTTCGCACGCGTGCCGGATGCGCTCAACGTCATGCCGCAGTTGAATTCGACACTGCCGATTAGCGCGAATGGACGCGAAGCACTGGGGCGGATTCGGGGTGTATCGCCAGTCTTCCCGGAAATGCGAAGCCGGACGATGGCAGCAGGGCGATTCTTCGATCAATCGGAGATGGACGGGTTGGCGCGTGTCGCGGTGATCGGTCTGACGGTGGTCGAGCGACTTTTCCCGGATGTCTACCCGGTCGGGCAGAATATCCGCATTGGCACCGTCACGTTTCGCGTGATCGGCGTACAGGCGGAGGCGGGCAGCACCGGCGGATTTGGCGGTGATGACAACGATCTGATCTTCGTGCCGATCACGACGGCGCAAACGCGCTTGGTAGGGGAACGGGTGCTGACCGGCGACCGCCCGATTTCGAGTTTGCTCGTGCAGGCGCGGGATGGTGATAGTGTCGATGCGGCGGCGCGCCAAATCCGCGAGACACTGCGCGAACTGCGCGGGATCAGTTTCCGCGACGAAGATACCTTTGAGATTTTCACGCAGACCGATCTGCTCGATTCGTTGGGGCAAATCACCGGGCTGCTGACGATCTTTCTGGGGATCATCGCTGGAATTTCACTGCTGGTCGGCGGGATCGGCATCATGAATATCATGCTCGTCACGGTGACGGAACGCACCCGCGAGATCGGCTTACGGAAGGCGTGCGGCGCACAACGTCAGGATATTGTCATTCAGTTTTTGATCGAAGCGACGGTGTTATCGCTGGTGGGGGGATTGATCGGGATCGCCATCGCGTATGGCGGTTCGCTCATCGTGACAGTCGCGCTGCCTGATCTTTCGGTACTGCCGGAAGTCGGGAGCATCATACTCGCGGCGGGAATATCGATCGCGATCGGGCTGTTCTTCGGTATTTATCCGGCAAACCGTGCCGCCGCGCTCAATCCGATTGATGCGCTCCGTTATGAATGATAGAATGAACCCAATCAAGCTTATTGGATGGTGCGCAATCGAGGCGCGGCGATGGTGGTGAATCCGAACGGCAAACACGAACGCGATCCGCTGATCGCCGTCCACGACAGTATGCTGGATGGTCTTGGGCAGCTTCTCGACTATTTTGGCTTCAGCAAAGTGATGGGGCAGCTTTACGGCGCGCTGCTGTTGAGTGATGGACCGCTGTGTCTGGATGATCTGGTTGTTCGGTTGGATATTTCCAAAGCGAACGTGAGCATGAACATGCGAACGCTCGAAAATTTGGGGATGGTGCGTCAAGTATGGGTGAAGGGCAGCAGCGGGCGGCGCAAATACTACGAAGCCGAAACCGACTTCTGGCAGATTATCACGAACATTCTCAAAGGGCGCGAAATGCGCGATGTTGGACGCGCGCTCGATGTGATGACCGATAATGTTGCCCTGCTGAAGGCGAAGATGGACACCATGAACGCGGAAGATCGCGAATTGGCGGAGCATTATATCGCGCGCATTACCCAGCTTCGGGGGCTGTTTCAGTTCGCGCAGTTGATCATCACGGCGGTGCTGGCACGGGTGAATCAAGGCGAAGAAGGTGTAGAAGAGATCTCGCGCATCGACCTCACCTGATGGCGCGTGTTTTGCCCTTGTGAACAGAATATTGCACGCATATAATGAACAAGCAGGCTTGGGGGAGTGGCGAAATTGGTAGACGCGCATGACTTAGGATCATGTGTCTTACGACATGAGAGTTCGAGTCTCTCCTTCCCCATCATTGAGTCCGCGCGCAGTGCTTCCCACACGGTTGTCGATTGAACTCCTGTTCTCATTGATCGCGCATCTAGCGCGGAGAGTGCGTTTTTACCGCAAGCATCCCTAAGGGTACAATGTTGAAACTCCAAGTTGAACGTCAAGAAAATCATACTGCCCGTCTGAGTGTCGAACTGGACGCCGCGCGCTTTGAAACTGCAATGCAGCAGGCAGCGCGCAAGCTCTCCAACCGGCTGAACATTCCCGGTTTCCGCAAGGGAAAAGCCCCGTATCGCATTGTCCTCAAGTATGTTGGTGAGGAGGCGATCAAGGAAGAAGCGGTCGAACTGCTCGTCGAGGACGTGTACAAAGAAGCACTGCCGAATGCAGGAATTGAGCCGTACGGTTCGGTTGCATTTGAAGAAGTCAAATACGATCCCGCGCCGACATTCGTTTATGTGCTGCCGCTTCAGCCTGAAGTTTCATTAGGCGCATATCGCGAAGTGCGGATTCCGTACACCCTGCCAGAAATCGAAGATGCGGCGGTTGACCGCAGCTTGCGCCAACTTCAGGAACAGCAGGCAGTGATCGAGGACAGTTCTGTTCCGGTCGCGCTCGGCAATCGCGTGACGATGGATATTCACAGTTTCTTCGTGGAAGAACATGAACACGTAGAAGGTGATGACGAAGCCGACGAAGAAGATCATGATCACGAAGAAGGCGAAGAACACGATCACGATCTTGAAAGTGTCGATCCGCACCACGGGGAACATTTCATCCATGAGCATGATTTCCAAACCCTGCTCAACGAGGATTATGAACCCGTCCCCGGTTTCAATGACACATTGGTCGGGATGAACGTGGGCGATACCAAAGAATTTGAACTCAGCTTCCCGGAAACCGAAGAAGACGCAGAACTTCGCGGACGTAAGGTTAAGTTCGAAGTCACCATCAAGAAGGTAGAGCAGTTCACCATGCCGCAGCTTAATGATGAGTTGGCTGCACGCATCACGGCGACTGAAGAAAAACCGCTGACTCTGCTCGAACTGCGCGTGCGGACGCGTCAGAATTTGGTGGAAGCGAACGAACGCCGCTATAAATCCCAGTACGCGAACGAAGCGCTCCAGCAGATGATTCAAGGCGCAACGTTGGAATATCCTGAAGATATCGTACGGGATGAAATTGAACAGGCGCTCCAGCGCTTTGATCAACAACTTCAGCAGCAGAATCAGATGACCCTGCGCGACTATGTCAAATTGGCGCAGATTGACGGAAATATGCTCTATCAGCAGTTCCGTCCGGCGGCAATCCGCCGTGTGGAACAAACGCTCGTGCTGCGCGAACTGCTCCGCACCGAACAGGTGGATGTGAGCGAGGAACGCTTGAACGAAGAGATCGAAAAAGTCGTGATGTCCTACGACGAAAATTTGCGCGATCAATTCCGTCAATTGTTCCAAAGCCCTGAAATGCGCGCCAGCCTCCTTGATGATCTGCTCACCAATACGGTGATGGATCGCGTGGTGGTGATCGCCAAGGGTGAAGCGCCTGAACTGCCCGCGCCTGTCGCGGAAACGCCCGCCGAGGAAAGCTCGGAAGCCGCTGCACCCGCAGCATCAGATCAACCGGATGTTCAAGGAGAATAAATTGCTTATGCAGCATCCAACCAGCCTTATCCCAATGGTCATCGAGCAGGGCAGCCGGGGTGAACGCGCCTACGACATTTATTCCCTGCTGCTTAAAGAACGTATCGTGATGCTCGGCACGCCGATCAATGATCAGATTGCCAATTTGATTGTCGCGCAGCTTCTTTTCTTGCAGCGCGAAGATCAAGAGCGTCAAATTCAGATGTTTATCAATTCACCGGGCGGCGTTGTTTACGCGGGCTTGGCGATTTATGACACGATGCAGCAGATCAGCGCGCCGATCAGCACAACTGCTGTTGGCTTGACCGCCAGCTTTGGCACTGTCCTGCTGACCGCTGGCTCGGATGGACTGCGTTATGGGCTTCCGAATGCGACGGTGCATATGCACCAACCGCTCGGCGGCGCACAGGGTCAGGCGAGCGATATTGTCATCGCTGCCAACGAAATCATGCGTCTGAAGGATCGCCTGCTCGAAATTCTGGTCAAACACACCAAGCGCGAGCGTGATGTGATCGAACGTGATACCGACCGTGACGTGTATCTCAGCGCGCAGCAGGCAGTCGAATACGGCTTGATTGACGCCGTTTTGGAAGGCGCGAAAGCAACCGCCGCCACTGCCGCCGCCGCAGCTTCTGGAGCTGTCGCCAAGTGAATTACCCGCCTCCCACGCAGCGCTGTTCATTCTGTCGTCGTACCCACAATGAGGTTGATCGCCTGATTGCGGGTCCGGATGGCGTGTTCATCTGCGATAACTGCGTCGATCTTTGCCAGCGCATTCTATATGATGAGCAGGTTGGCGAACGGGATATCGAGCCGGAATTTGAGCTTGATGATCTGCCGCCGCCGCGCGAAATCATGGCAGCTTTGAACGAGTACGTCGTGGGGCAGGAATACGCCAAGCGCGTTTTGAGCGTGGCGGTTTACAACCATTACAAGCGTATTCATCATGGCGGCGTGGCAAACGGCGTAGAGCTTGATAAGAGCAATATCCTGATTGTGGGACCCACCGGAAGCGGAAAGACGCTGCTGGCGCAAACGCTGGCGCGTACCCTGAAGGTGCCGTTCTGCATCGCGGATGCAACATCGCTGACCGAAGCGGGTTATGTGGGCGAAGATGTGGAGAATATCCTGCTTCGCCTCGTACAAGCCGCTGATGGCGATATTGCACGTGCTGAAAAGGGAATCGTTTATATCGACGAAATCGACAAGATTTCGCGCAAGACGAACGACAACCCGTCGATCACCCGTGATGTGAGCGGTGAAGGGGTTCAGCAGGCGCTCCTGAAAATTATCGAAGGAACGCTGGCGAATGTGCCGCCGCAAGGTGGACGTAAACACCCGCATCAGGAATTTTTGCAGGTGAACACCCAGAATATCCTGTTCATCGCGGGCGGAACGTTCGCGGGGATTGAGGATCATATCGGGCGGCGAATCGGCATGAAAGGCTCGCTTGGCTTCAAGACGCCGGAACAAGCCGCGCTGATTAGCAACAAGGATCGCGCCGCGCTTCTACGTCAGGTGAGCGCCGAGGATTTGATGCATTTCGGGTTGATCCCGGAATTCGTCGGTCGTCTGCCCGTACTTGTGACGGTTGACCCGCTCGATCTCGAATCGCTGCTGCGAATCCTCGTTGAGCCGAAAAACGCGCTGGTCAAGCAGTATCAACAGCTTCTCGGCTTGGATGATGTCGAACTGGTGTTTGAGGAATCGGCGCTGCGTGCGGCGGCGGATATTGCCCTCAAGCGCGGTACAGGGGCGCGCGGTTTGCGCTCGATCATCGAAAGTCGGCTGCTGGATGTGATGTTTGAAGTGCCGGGTCATATGGACATCGCCCGCGTGATCATTGATGGTGAAGTGATCAACGGTGTGACGCGTCCGCGCATCGTCGGCAAAGATAACACGCTGTACGAAATTGGGTCTGACGGAACACTGCGCGCCGCCGCGTAATCTGTTCCCCCAATGGGTAGGCTGTTCCAAAACATGAGACCTTCGTAAGATTCGGAACGATGTTGATCCGGTTTTTACGAAGGTCTTGATTCATCTACCCCAAAGAGCAGCCTCATGTCAAACAGAATCCTCGTAACCTATGCAACCGTCACTGGTTCTACTCCGGGCGTTGCAGAAGCAATCGCTAAAACGTTGAACGAACACGGCTTTGAGACAGATTTGCGCCCAATGCGCGAGGTTCATGATCTCTCGGCTTACAGCGCGGTTGTAGCAGGAAGCGCGATACAAAGCAGTGCATGGCTTCCTGAAGCGGTGGCATTCGTCCAGACTCATCAAGCCGCCTTGAGACAAAAGCCGTTTGCGGCGTTCCTCGTGTGCATGACATTGGCGATGAAGAACGCGCAGTGGAAGCAGCAGGCGGACGTATCGAAATTTCTTGATCCCGTACGGGCATTGGTGAAACCCGCTGCCGAAGGGTATTTTGCGGGGGCGCTCGATCTCAAAAAGATACCGCAGCGTGCCGCGCGCTTTGGCTTCCGTCTAAGTATCCTATTCGGCATGTGGAGCGAAGGCGATCACCGCGATTGGAATGCGATTCGCACATGGGCAGCATCACTGCCGCCGCTCCTGCAAGTGTAACCTGATCAAAAAAGACCTACCGGCGTTCGATAGGTCTTTTTTCAATCGGTTACGTTTTAGCGATTCGGGGGCAG
>CALBRY010000215.1 GCA_937927665.1 uncultured Chloroflexota bacterium | reverse complement strand
CGAAGCCCGCTTGATGGCGACCCGCGAGGAGCGCGCCGTTTACGAAGAACTCAAGGTCGCATTCGGCAAAAATGGCGTTCCGGCGATGATCATCGAAGCGGCGCTGCCAGAACTCGAAGCGAACGCGAATACGCTGCTGGCACGCATGACCGATGGACGGATGCACATGAGCATCCCCACCCAGCGCGATAAAGCAACGGGCGGGGTTGCCGAGACGCTCGATATTTTGATCGCGGACGAACTGGGCACACGCGGTTATGAGATGTTCAGCGGCGGCGAAGCCTTCCGCATCAATTTCGCGCTCCGCGTGGCACTATCGCAGATGTTAGCGCGGCGGGCGGGGGCACAGCTTCGCACGCTGTTTATTGATGAAGGCTTTGGGACGCAAGACGAAGATGGGCGCAACAAATTGATCGAGGCGATCACGGCGATTCAAGACAGCTTTGATTTGATCCTCGTGATCACGCACATTGACGATCTGCGCGATAGTTTCCCGGTGCATATCGCCATCGACAAGATGAGCGATGGCAGCCGGATCAGCGTGCGCTAATGCGGGTGTGTTACACTTGAGGGAATAGGGGTGCCGAGGTGCAAAATGGCTGCGAATCCGCGTGAAGAATTGATCGCGTATCTGGCGAAATTGTCGGATCAGGAAGTCGGCAAGCTGCTCAAGTTTGCGCAGATTTTGCATGATAAAGAAGCGGCTGCGCTGAACCCTGAGTACGATCCCGGAGAAGACCCGTTGGTTGGGTTCCTTTCTGGATCGCCTGACTTAGCAGAAAGAGTGGAACAAATCCTCGGAGAGGGTTTTGGACTGCCTAAGAATGAAACCGAAGAACCTAATCCATGAGTAGACTCGCGATTGCAGATACCGGATTTGTTGTTGCAGTTGCTAACCGACAAGATAATGCACCTGATTCCCGTCTTGATTTTGTCGATGCAACCGTGATCGCCATCGCGGAACGTTTAAACATTACCCGTATCCTGACGATAGACAAGCGCGATTTTGGAATGGTGCGCCCAACTCATGCCGATGCGTTTGATCTCCTCCCGTAACCTGCTCATTTTCGTGCTGGCGATCCTGCTTGCCGGATGCGGCGCGGGTGCTGCGCCGGTAGTGCCAACCGATCGCCCGACCGCCACGCCGACTCTGACCCTGACGCCGAGCTTAACGCCCGATGCCGACGCGACCGCTACCCCTACGCTCACGCCAGCGCCGCGCACCGCCACATTCGGTCCAACGCCGACCTCGCTGTTCGGCGAGCCGCTCGTCGCGCAAGCCGTCACACCCGACGCGACCGCCTTTAACCCGAACGCGCCGCGCATCGAATTCTTTACGACCGATGTCAGCGCCGCCGCTCCCGGCAGCACGGTTAACCTGTTCTGGTCAAGCCGCAACGCGATCGGCGCGAATATTTACCGCCTGATCGATGGCGAACGTAATCAGGTGTATCCCGTCCCGCCTGATGGTCAAATCACTGTGCAAACGCGCCGCGCCGACCGGGGAACGCTTGAGTTTCTGCTCACGGTGACGGACGGACGCTTGAGCGCCGAACAGCAGTTGAGCATCCCGATCGCCTGCCCGGATACATGGTTCTTCCAGCCCGCGCCGGACGCATGCCCGACCGCGCCCGCGCAGGAAACAACGATCATCGAAGAACCGTTCGAGCGCGGACGCATGCTCTACATTCAATCGACGAATACCGTTTATACCCTGTTTAATGATGGACGCGCTCCGGCATGGATCGCCCTGCCGAATCGCTTTGATCCGGCTGTTCATGCTGAAAGCGAGTCCGAATTCAGCCCGCCGCCCGGTTTTTATCAACCGCTGCGGATTCTGGGCTTCGTGTGGCGCGGAAATGATACAGTCCGCAATCGACTTGGGCTTGCCACCAGCCCGGAATTCGCGTTCAGCGGGTTCGTCCAAGATGCACCCGATGGATCGAACACGATCGTTTACGCCAGCAGCGCCGACGGCACGGTGTTACAGCTTCTCCCCGATGGAGAAGTCTGGCAGATCATTACCCCGCCGTAAGCCGTTGAAAGGATAAGCAAGGGATGTTACCGGAAACCGCCTCCTCCATTGGCGATCGCCCCGCAGCGCGTACGGCGTATCGTGGGATGAATGACGAAACGAGCGCGCTGCATGATCAAGTTCGCCAGATGGTCAGGCGCGTGTTCATGATCGAGCGCGAAACATTTCAGTTTGATGAAAGCGCGGGCGAACAAATTCTGCGCCATCAGTTGATCGTCGATCCGTCCTCACGTCTAACCGGCGTATTTGAAGGACGCTTAAGCATCGACAGCGAAGCCGCTTATGATCAATTGGATGAGCTTTTCAAGTCGATCAACCATACGCCCGTGTTTCGGCAGGATGGCGCGAAGCAGTATATCTATGCCGTCACCGGACGATCCAACCCGCCGCCGCGCTCCGCCACGCTGAACATTATTTTGTTCGTCGTGACCGTTATTTCGGTGTTGATGGTCGGCGCGGAACTGGAAATTTATCATCTCGCCTCGTCAAACGAAGCCGCGCTTGCATTGTTCGATAACTTTATGCTCGAAATCTGGCGCGGATTCCCCTACGCGGCGAGCATTTTGCTCATTCTCGGCGCGCATGAGATGGGGCATTACTTCGCGGCAAAACGGCACAAACTCGCCGTCACGCTGCCGTATTTTATCCCCGCACCGCCGGGAATCGTGCCAACCTTTATCGGAACATTCGGCGCGTTTATTCAACTGCGCGCACCGATCAAAAATCGTAAGGTGCTGCTGGATGTCGGCGCGGCGGGTCCGCTGATCGGGTTAGCATTTGCCGTCCCGATCCTGCTGATTGGGTTGGCGACCTCGCCTGTCGTCGCCTTCGAGCCGGGTGAGCTGTACTCGCTGGAAGGCTCAAGTTTGCTGTATGCGCTCTCGAAGTTCATCATTTTTGGGCGTGTGCTGCCGTCCGGCGTTGACGATGTGTTCCTGAATCAGCTTGCACAAGCAGGCTGGACAGGACTTCTGATTACCGCGATCAACTTGATCCCGATCGGTCAGCTAGATGGCGGACATCTGCTGTATTCGCTGCTCGGCGGTTGGGCGCGGCGGTTGTATTATCCGATGATGCTTATCATCCTGATCTTGGGGATGATCAACATTACATGGATGTTCTGGTTTATTCTGCTGCTGCTGTTCGGGCGCTTGTATGCCGTTCCGCTTGATGACATCACACCGCTTGATCCGCGCCGAAAATTCATCGCCATCTTGGGATTATTCGTGTTTGTGGTCGCATTTGTGCCGGAACCGTTCCGCGTATTCGAAGCGCCTACCCCCGGCGCAGTCGAAAGCGTGTGGTTATTCCCGTTGATGCTCGGCTTGGTCGGTTTGTGGACAAGTCGCAGACTGCGGCGCTAATTCATCCCCAATTTTGATGTCCTCTCTCTATCACTTGTGATGGAGAGAGGCACCTGATTCGCCCCGTTTGTTAGCACTCGCATAAGAAATTTGCTAAATCCACTTGACGTTGTGCCCCACCGCAAGTATATTTAGGGCTATTGTTAGCACTCACACGATGTTAGTGCTAACGGTTTGTCCAAGACTTAGCACCTACAATGGAGGTAATCGGATCATGACGCAGGTGAACATTCGCCCGCTTGGTGACCGCGTGATTATTGAACCGGTCGAACAAGAAGAAACGATTGCTGGTGGTATGCTCGTGCTGCCGGAAACCGCAAAAGAAAAACCGCAGCAGGGTATCGTCCTTGCCGTTGGCGAAGGCAAGCGTGATGAAGAAGGCGACCGCATCCCGATGGATGTCAAGGTTGGCGACCGCATCCTGTTCGCCAAGTATGCTGGCACGGAGATCAAGCTGAATGGCAAGAAACTCCTGATCATGAAGGAATCCGACATTCTGGGGATTCTGCAAGCCTAATTTGACGGCGGGCAGTACATCCCCATTTTTTTGCATGCGAAACGTGTCAAGCAGAAACAGCGAATAAAGGGAGAACAATCAACATGGCAGCGAAAATGCTGGTATTCCGTGAAGAAGCGCGCCGCGCTTTGCAGCGTGGTGTCGATAAAGTGGCAGAAGCGGTTTCCACCACACTCGGTCCCAAGGGACGCAACGTTGCGCTCGATAAGAAGTTCGGCGCACCGACAGTCACCCACGACGGCGTGACCGTGGCAAAAGAAATCGAACTCGAAGACCCGTATGAAAACATGGGCGCGCAGCTCCTCAAGGAAGCCGCGACCAAGACCAACGATATCGCCGGTGACGGCACGACGACCGCGA
>CALBRY010000214.1 GCA_937927665.1 uncultured Chloroflexota bacterium | reverse complement strand
ATTATGGATTGGGCGGATGAGGGGCTGCCCAACACGCCGCGCCTCACAACAGCCCACTGGGCGCGGGGACAGATGCTCGCAGAAGAGTATCGCGCGTCGGTGCATCGCCTGCTCGATGAACTGAGCATCGGCGTGGATGTGAAGAACGAGAAGAAGGTGCTGGACTTCATCGCGCGCCATGAAGAACGTCCGCCGTCAGCGCGGGACATTCTGCGCGGTGCCGGGGTGAAATCGCGGAAGGAAGTGGACGCGACGCTGGCAGCCCTGATCGAAGATGGGGTGATCGAGATTGCCGAGCGCAAAACCGGCGGGCGCAGCGCACGAGGTTATCGGGTCTCACACGCCGAACTTTCGTCAGAACCGTCATGACGAAAGTTGAGAGAAGGTAGGAACTTTCGTCACAAGGGCTATGACGAAAGTTTCTCTCGTGCAGGGAAGTGAGCCACATGAAAAGGGTTCGCTTTCCCTCAGTTTCTCCCGTGAGAACGAACTTTCGTCAGCGGCAATGACGAATGACGAAAGTCGAAACTTCTGACTTTTGACATATGGCAAAAGCACTGACGAAAGTGGAGGTGAACATCATGATCGATGTTGAAAAGCGCCACTCAGGTGATGAAAGTCGGTGGACGGCAGGGTGGGATCAATCGGCTCAATTTCGAGTACATCGATGAACGAGAGATACGTGTTTCGAAAAGTGTCATCGGGAAAACGGAGATCGAAAGGCTCATTGCGGCAATAAGAAGGGATTCGCCTTCGCAGTTGTGTTGAGGGTAGAAGCCCCTACCTGAAGACGGGGGAATATGTCCCGCATTAGCTTTGGCGCCTATTCGCTTTGCGCAACAGGGGAGAGCGTGGTCCATTTACGCCCTTCCTTTCATGAATTTTCGTCGAATCATCTTGATCTTCAGAAGATGCCAGATCATCAATTCCAATCTGACTTAACGTCCCGTCCTTCAGTCGATAGATGACGTCGGCATAACGGACGGTCTCCATACGATGAGCGACGAAAATACAGGTTACCCCTGCGGCGCGAAAGTTGGCAAAGATTTCGTCTTGTAGGCTGTCATTTAACGCACTAGTGGCTTCGTCCAGCAGCAGAATGCGCGGATGATGCGCCAGCGCTCGTGCGAGAAGTAAGCGCTGCACCTGTCCGCCAGATAGGTTAGTTCCGCCTTCGCTGACGTAAGTATCAAGCTGCATCGGCATCTGTTCGATCTCGCTTGCGATACCTACTAAGCGACATGCCCGCCAAACGTCATCAGGACTCAAGGGTTGCACGTGCGCGATGGTCCTGAAGATCGTTCCAGCAGGTAAATACGCATTCTGCAGAACGACACCAAGCTGACGGCGGAGCAGCTGCAAATCAAGCTCAGCCAGAGAAACACCGTCGTAATGAATTGCACCGCGTTCCGGCGACTCGAATCCCAAGAGCAAGCGCAGCAGCGTTGATTTCCCGCTACCTACTTTCCCGACAATCGCGACCATTGCCCCCGGCGTGATCGTCATGGAGGCATCTCGCAGCAGCCAGTCACCATCGTCACGATGACGAAACCAGACATGCTCAATCTGAATACGTCCCTGAAAATTCGGCACTACCGCGCGGCGTCGGTCGGTTTCGGGAACTGCGGCAAGGAGTGGTTTCATCCGCTCATAATACGGCAGCACACCTAACGACGCGATAATCGTTCTGCACCATATCAGCAGTGTGGTGATAATCTGCGTAAACGCAACGTTGAAGGCGAGAAATCCGCCCGCATCCAAATCGGCATAAGCGTAAGCGCCGTAGAAAATCACAAGTGCGCTCAGGATCACGTATGCGCCGTTGAACGTGATCAACCCATTTCGCACGGCGTAACTCCGGATCATCAAGCGGCGCTGAATGATCACATCCTTGCGCCATTGTGCCATCGCCTCCTTCGCCGCATTCGCCACCTGAATTTTGCTCACGCCTTCGAGTATCAGCAGTACGAAACTGGTGATCCGCCCTTGTAGCGCCACTACTTGACGCTGGTATGTTTGACTCCTGATGCCCAACCACAAATTCATGAATACCAATCCGGCAGTGAGTACCAGCGCAAGGAGCGCCATTCCGGGATGGTACACGAACAACAGGACAAAATTGCTGACGGCGAACAAGCCGGTTAAGACCGTGGTAACGATGGTCGATGACAGCCAAGATTTGACTGCCTTAACCCCGTTGGCACGTTCGGCAAGGTCGCCCGCTTGGAAACGGCGCAGCACAGCGGCGGGTAAATTGAACAGCCGGTTCCAAACTGCTGCTTGCAAGGACAGTTCCAAACGTCCGGAGATGCGAAGCAGCAGCCAACCGCGCGCGACCTCGAACAAAGCGAGCGAGATCGCAGCGAGCAAAAGCACGATTAGGAGCAGCCACAATTGCGACCGCTCGCGTTGTGGAATGATGACCTGAAACAGCCCAGCGCTGATCAGCGGGGCGGCGAGACTGATCAATCCTGCGGCAGTTCCCACGATGAACAGACGAACGACTTCAGACGAAACGCTGCGCCAGCCGAACACCAGCATATCACGTAGTGATAGGGGACGATCCGGGAATGCGCGGTAAAAGGCGATACCATAAGCGGAAATCTCCGCTGCATTTTCGCGCGTCAGGGTAATGGTTTGTTGGGTGAGCGGATCGCGCATACAGACGCCGCTTCGAGTGGCGATGATGGCGACCGGATGCTGATCAATCCCCCTAAAAGCGAGCAGCGGTTCACCCAAGTGCTGCCACCACGCGCCGCGCAGCTTGACGGTACGCAAACTGAACCCACCTGCACGCGCCGACAATGCGAGATCAAGCTGACCGGCAGCATCGAGAACACACGGGAGCGTCTCGCCTGTGAACCACTTCACCGCTTGAATCAGTGCGGCATCGTAGTCGTACTCTGTTTCGTCCGCTGATCGATCGTTCACAGGGTGATCACCTCATCCGCGTACTGGAGCACACTCGACCGGTGCGCGACGATAATGCAGGTGCAGCCGCGTTTACGCAAGTTCGTGAAAACTACTGCTTCGGTTTCCGGGTCAAGTGCGTTGGTGGTTTCATCAAGGATGAGCAGTGATGGGTTTCGCGCCAATGCCCGCGCGATTTCCAAACACTGCCGTTGACCGCCGCTCAAGTCCTGCCCATTCTCCTGAATGCGACTGTTATAACCGCCACGCTGCAAGATCAGATCATGAATATGCGCGTCCTGTGCGGCGCGAATAATGTCCGAAACAGGAATGTCTGGCTTCCACAGGGTGAGATTATCGAAAAATGACCCAGCGAACAGCGTAATTGTCTGGTCCGCAAAGCTGATTTTATGCCGCTGCATCCCGGCGGGTATTCCGTTCACGAAGATTTCGCCGCGCCAAGGCTCAAACAGTCCCACCAACAGCCGTACCAAGGTTGATTTGCCGCTGCCGCTCGCGCCGCGCACCACGCAGATTGTGCCAGGAGCAAGCTGAAGCGTGAAACCTCCGATCAACGGCGATTCAAAGCGGTTGTAACCAAACGTGAGGTCGAAAATATCCACCTGCCCAATTTTCGCTTGCAGCAGCGGCGTGGAAGTGTTGGCAAGCCCGGGGGCAGGTGCGGGGTACTTGAGAATGTCGTCCACACGGTTCAGATCGCTCTCGATCTCTTGAAGCTGTGTGCCCACACCTGCAAGCTGATTGACAGGTTGGATGAAGCTGTACATCAGGCTTTGGAATGCGACCAGCAAACCCAGTGTCATGGTACCGTCCATAACGAATTGCGCTCCGATGATCAACGTGAGCGTGGTATTCACAGCGAGCAGAAACGTGAGCAGCGCGAAGTACCCTTGTGTAAGGCGGCTCATTGCCTGCTCAGTCGAAATCGCCTGCGCGTTCAAGGCGCTCCAGCGTGTGAAAAGAATCTCTTCTGCGCCTGCTGCCTTCATCGTTTCGACCGCGCGCAGTCCATTGAGCGTCGTACCGGTGAGCTGCGCCCGTTCCTGCTGCAAGCGCTGGTTCAGGTCGCTGCGCTGTCGTGCAATCCGCTGAAGAATCAACAGGTTGAGCAGCACAAAGAGAATCCCGATCAGCGTGAGCGGGACGCTGTACTGCATCATCACCCCCGCGTAAAAGATCATGAGCACGATGTTGAGGATAGTGTCAGCGACATCGTGACTGAGCGTTCCGGCGATGCGCTCGTTAATTTGCAGCCGATACGCAAGATCACCGCTGCGGCGGTTGAGAAAGAACGGGAGTGGGAGCGACAGCAGATGCTCGAAAAATGCATTCGTCTGGCGCAGTGCCAAGCGGGTTTCCAAACGCAGCAGCATTTTCTGCTGCAACCACAGCAAGCCGAGCCGCAGCACCATCGCCGCCGCTAATCCAATCGCAACGCCAAGAAACCAGTCACGTCCGGCGACCAACACATCATCGACGAAGGTACGCAGCAGTGCGGGCAGCATGAAACCGGGAACGAGGAGGAATATGCTGGCGACGAGGATATACAGAACTGCCGCCTCACTGCCTTTGAGCCAGCTTCTGAGTACACTGCCTAAGCGGAACGGCGCACCCCGCTTGCGAAAATTCTCGCCCGGTTCACAAGTGATCACTACCCCGGCATACCACGTTTGGAACTCCTCGCGCGTCATTTGGCGATGCCCATGCGCGGGATCATTGACATAGGCGTAGGTGTCGTCCAAGTGTTCCAGCACCGCGAAGTGACTTCGGTGTACATAAATGATATTGGGCGTGGGGATTTTGGCGAGTCCAGTAAGCGTGCTGCGGCGCAGCCCCGCCGCTTTCAATCCATAGAACTCCGCCGCGCGGATGAGGTTGAGCGCATTTGTGCCATCGCGCGAAACGTTACACACCTGACGGAGTTCGGTCAGCGGCGTGTAGCATCCGTAATGACGCAGGACGATCCCCAAGGCAGCAGCGCCGCATTCGACGGCTTCCATTTGCAGCAGTAGGGGGGTACGGATGTGCTTCATGAACGTCGGTACGGCTTTCTCAATTCAGCAGCCGTTGAATCGGATGTTCAACCCCGATCTGAATATCCGCCGGACAGTACAGCGTTTCTGTCGTCTCAAGCAGCGTGTTGCGGACGACTGCCCGCACTATCGCGCCATCGACCGCGCTGACCTCACCTTCTAGCGGTGTTTCACATGCGAACTGCACCGGCATTCCCGGTGCAAGTGAGGACGTTTGCGAGCCTTGAAGCTGGATGACCGCCTGATCACCGCGAATCTCGGCTTCTCCACGCGCGAATGTTGGGATACTACCAAAGATCGCCCACAAGACGACCGCCAATGCTAAAGCGCCAAATGCGCCCAGCCACAACCAAGCGCCGAACGATTGTATTTGTACCAACTGCGTGTAATCGTCATCGATCGTCTGCGTGATCGGCGGCTTGCGCACACGATTCAGCCGGGTTGGCGCATTCCAAGAGGGATTTTGCAGGGTAGGATCTGAATTTGACATGGCGCGGCTCAAATAATAAAGAGCCTGACGTATTAACGTTCAGGCTCTCAATTCATGAATCATTTGCAAGTATCACCGCGGACGGATAAAGAAGCAAGAATTCCCAGAAACATCACCAGGAGGCGGTGCCCATCCTTCTGTGCCGTCGGGAAGATGACCGGGCGGTGGGTTGTCATGAGGATACCCGTTGCCATTCCCATTACCGCTTCCGGGAACGCCGCCCGCGACGCCGCGCAGTTGGTCTTCCGACAAACTGCCCCACAATTCTTCGGCGGCGGTGAGTAAATCATCCGACGTGAAGCGTAAGCCGCTGCGCGAAGCCAGCGCCGAAAGTGCATTAATATTCCAAGCGCAACCCTGCTTGGCTGCCATCATCAAGAACTGCTGTGCGTTCATACCGACCTCTTACAACTAGGAGTATCGTGAACCGTATCAAATGATGAAACTGAATTGACAGTAGCACATATTCAGCATTAGACATAGGAAGATCGACCTATTTTGTAAAGCAGAGAGTACGAAATATGCGCAACGCTTCATCTTTTATCAATTTTGTAAACGCGCACTGCCAATCAGAAACGCACAGATCAGCGGTTCGTGAGCGGGCGAAACCCCGAACACGGTAGTAAACTTCCACTGCGGAACTCCCCCAAGCGCGCACGGCGCAAGCCCTAAAGCCGTCGCGGCGAGATATAGATTTTGAAGCAGCGCCCCTGTATCCTGATGCGCCAGTAAGTACGCACAGTTTTTCCAGTTCATACGCTCCATGCGGGCGGTAACAAAGAGAATCACCTGCGGTGGATCGACATGCCCACCAGTCGATTCAACTGCCGCCTCAATTAAGCGTCCAGCATGATTGGAATCGATGGTGAGCCGCTCAAGGTGATGATCGAACGGTTGGTAATGATAAAAGCCGCGTTCAAGCCCATCGCAGCGAGCGACGAGCGCGTAAATCTCAAGCCCGTATGCCGCACCTGCTGAAGGGTACGGACGACGCGTTGTATCGTAGAACGCGCCGGGAACGAACTCCCGCGCGCGGGCGGACAAGTCGAGCAGCGCACCCAGTTGATCACACGTGATCGATGTCTCACCGTAGCGGTATTCCGTATGACGCAAATCAAGTGCGGCGGTAAGGAGCATCTCGGGTTTCGCGGTGGTGAGCGGCACGATTTGATCGCTCATCGGCGGCTTGATCGGCGGTGCGGGCTTGGGTTTCGGCAGTTCGTCACGCGGCGAAAAATGCGCGATCACGTCGGGGAATGTCCATTCTGCATAATCTTCATCATCCTTATCGGACATTCGCGCATAACTCACTAATCCCCAAAACGCTTGAATAATTTCCCGTGAGAAATCCGGGTGAACAGTACTGCCATTCAATAGGGTGAGCAATCGCTCATCATGCACAATCAAACTAAAAAATCTGGCAACAGGCGGCACAACAATCGCCCAACCGTCTTCAACCGCGCGCAAATAGGCAACCCGCGAAAGACGCACAGCCTCTGCGGTACTCACCAGATGCTCCAACTGAATGGGATCAGTGAATACTGATCGTAGTTCCGCAAGCAGTTGATCATCCCCGTACAATCCCCATGCGCCGGAAGGCAGAAGCGATAAAGACGGCGTTGTGAACATATTTCCTCGCTTACATGAACATTGGCAGAGGATTCAATTCTGATTCGCTCAAAGGCGCGGCAAGCCAGCCCATTTGCACCGGAACATCGTACAGGCGACCCGGCGCGAACCGTGACCAGAAGTGACGCAACCCCGGCGCGATCACACGAACGACCGGTAAGCCGCTGTCAGCACGGGTCTGATCGAGCACCAGCACTTCGATCCCGCGCTGGCGTGCGAGCGTCACACAAGCTTCAATATCGCCGCGCAGATCATCCGTTTGTGGAAAGCGCATCTCCGGAAGCGAACGCGGAAGCGTTACGTCCGGCTTTAGAAATGCGTGCGCATCCACCTTGACCTGCTTCCACCAATCGATCTCCCATGCGGAGTCGGATTGGTAAGCACCGTTTGCGTCGCGCATAGCGGCGGGAAGCGATTGATTCATCTCTGATACAGCACGCAAGATAGCAATTTGCGGATCGAGGTGCGCGCCGAAGCCTAACACGATGTCTTCCGTATCCCCGTCGGCGCGGCGCGATATGGCAACCGCCGCTGGAATATCAAAATCACTGGTGAGATCAAGCACCCACAAATCGCGCCTGTTTTGTGCTAAGTAAGCGCGGGTACGCTGCAAATATGCGCTGTCGATCCCATCGATCTCCCACACAGGGCGCGTGATCCGGTTGTACCACCACAGCGCGATCGCGTCCCGTTCGACCAACTCAAGAAAGCCTTGCAGAATCGCATCCTCAAGCGAACTTCCCGCTGCGCACCCATTCGAATCCACACCGCAGAACAGGTGATCCGGAGGCGTTGGGTAGTCATAATAACAGTACGCACTCGGCACGTACTTGAAGCGGTTTTCGGTCAGCGACCACACCGGCGACCAGTCAACCGGGCAGGTTTCGTCATACGGATCGGGGACGATCAAATGCGGTGGGCAAGTTTGATTCCACTGCTCACGGTTGGCATATTGAGCATCGCTGTATTGGAGTAAATCTGTCGGATGGATCGTGCCATCGAGTTCACCCCAACGTGCGGTGATGCGCGGTTCATCCCCTTGATGTAAGCCGCTGTAGCGTTCCAATGCTTCGCATAACGCACTCGCCCGCGCTTGAACATCGTCGGTGCCTTTTCCGGCGCTTTGGCTGCGCAAATGTCGTTTGAAGTTCCCCCAGTTGTTGAGCGGACGCGCCTTATTATGCCCGCTCGCATAGACATGCATATGATCCGGGGTACGGACGCGGGTCAGGTGGCTGACAATGCCCGTCACGCGGCTGACATGATGCCCGTAGCGGTTCAGCGTCTCGGCGGCGGCGGCACTGCGATACCCCGCATCGACATCCGTAATTTTCTGTCGGCTGTGTAGATGTAAAGGCTCGGCGGTGCGCGTGTGCGGCTGACCGCAAACCGCGCAGTTCGGGCGCGGGATTAGGCGATGCCACTCGCCGTAATTTGTCCATGTGTCGAATGTGTACAGATGATCACGCATTCGCCGTGAGCCACTCAACCAAAGCGCAGCTTGTGTCGCGGCGATGCTGGCGGCAGTCAGGCGTGTGGAAGGGAGCGCGACAATTGGGAGATCAAGCGGATACTCGAACTGATCTTCCAAGAAAGTCAGCACCGGACGGTTAGCACGCACGCGATATTCAAGACATTCCCAACATGGTGTGGTTAACGGTTCAAAGATCGGACCGATAGACACCCATGTACCTGCCCCTGTCACCGGCATCCATGCCCGTGAGGGTGCAGAATTGATGTGCCGCAACCGCTCATCAAGCAGGCTATCCGTAAAGACCAACAGCAGATCGGCTTGATCCGGATCGGCATAGAGCTTCATTGCAGTGAGCATCTCGATAACCGGAGTAAGATCGAGATCGCCCACGCTTGTGATGGCAATTCTGCCGGATGGCTGTTCGCCATAACTTGACCAGAAACGATTCTGTTCCGTACTCGGCAAAACGGTGACATCATGCTCGATCACATAGCCTTGCCGCCGCAGTCGATCCAGCGCGTAACCGATCTGCATGGGAAGAGCGTCGTCTCGCAGCGCCGCGATGATAGAGTCCTCATCGCGTGTGCCATCCAGCAGCGGCGCAAGTAGGTAATACAACCGCCCTGCCAGCGTATGTGTATCACGCTCGGAGAGAAGAAAGACCAAATCAGGCGGCAGTCGTTCGATACGATAGTGTGACTTAAAGTATAGCAGCCTCATGCTGTGCGATTTCTTCCAGTGCGAGTTGCTCGCCTCGCTTGAGTGCCGAGTCGATATCCGAATGCGCTAGTTTGGCATAGACCGCATCGCTTTCGCGCTGAAGATCGGCATCGCTGGCGGTGAGTTCGTGCGCACGTACCAAGCCGATCAATTCAGCCGCGCGAACCACATTCCTGTTCAGCCGGTAATATTCGGCTGCGCCAACGAGACCGCCGAGTGTTGCACTCGTCGCGCCGATCTCCAAGCTCGACTTGAGTGAATCGCGCAGGTACTCGCGAGCTTGTGCGGTATTGCCTGTGCGAAGCGCGATATAGCCAAGATAATAACCTGCCAGCGCATCCCCGTATGCGTTGCCCGCTCTGCGGAACGCGATCAAGGCGCTCATAAAATGGATTTGCGCCTCGTTGTACTGCTGCTGATTGTAAAGCAGTCGCCCAAGATTGCCTTCGATGTTGCCCATTAGCGCTGGATTTCCGAGTGGCTGTGCTGTCTCGCTGGCACGTGTCAAGGTGCGGATCGCATCATCCGCGCGTCCGATGCCCTCTTCGGCTGCGCCCAAGGAATTTAAATGACTCGCCAGAACATAGGGTTCACCGCTCTTTTCAGCGATAGGCAGTCCTTCGATAAATGCATCATAAGCCTGCTGCATTTCACCTTTGATGTGATGCACGATGCCTTTCAGCGTAAGTGCGCGCATGATCATTAGATCATCTTTGGATTCACGGGCAATCTTCAAAACTTCGTCCGCCTTCTGTTCAGCGTCATCAAGCTGACCGCGGCGGATGTGTATCCAAGCCAGTTTATCGATGATGTCCGCCGCGAGCATGGGCTGATCATGCTCCCGAGCCATCGTTAACGCCAGAAGCAGATGGCGTTCCGCATCCGCGTATTCGCTGCGATACTCGTATAAGCCGCCAAGTAGATTGTTGAACTCAATCTGTCGAATCGGCTGATCGGCAAGTTCAAGCGCGCGTGTGTACAACCGCCGCGCTTCGTCGTAAGCACCCATCTGTTCGGCACGGCGACCCGCGATTCGGATATAGTGGATTTCTTTTTCGGGATTTTCGGCATAATGCCAGTGCATGACGAGCGCATCCGCGCGCTGTCCATCAGGGTAAAGCACCTCGAGAGTCTCCGCAACTCGGTGATGCAAGCTGCGCCGCTCCTGCTGCGGGATCGCTTCTGCCGCGCGTTCGCGCAGCTTATTGTGTGAAAACTGCCAACACTCATTTCGGAACTCGATCACGGATGCATTCGCAAGCGTCGTCAGCCAGTCCTCGAAATCGACTTGATCACTTAGTTTGCGTAGAACTTCCGGTTCAAGTTCGCGCCCGCTAACTGCCGCGATGTTGAGCAGGGGACGATAGTGTTCAGGGACACGATCCAAACGCCGCTGCACGATACGCTGCATCCCGCCTGTGAACAGGTGCGCGGGCAGCGTCATCGTGCTGACATTTTCGAGTCCCCCGGCTTCATCCGCCAGTGCACGCACCGACTCGACAAGGAAGAAAACATTTCCCTCGGTCTCGCGCTGAAGCGTTCTGATGAACTGCGGGCTTACGCCTGTCGAACCAATCATCGAGCCTACCAGTTCGGTCATCGCAGTTTCAGGCAGTCGCTCTAGCGTGATCTGCTTGCTGTTCTGGAACTGCTGCGATAGAGCCGGGGTTTCATCGATCCGGTAGTTGGCGACGATCAGCAGCTTGGAGGATGGCGCGCGCTGCTGAAGTGCTGCCAACAGTGCTAAACTCTCTGGTGCTGCCCAGTGGATGTCTTCGAGTATAAGGACGATCGGCTGCGAACACGACCCAAACAGCCGCAAGACCGCTTCATCTACCGAAATCGGGGTTTCATCCGTGCCGTCGCCAAGATGACGATTCAGCAGTTGTTCAATGTCTGAGACGAGTAGTCTCAGCGTGGCGACATCCGCATCCAGCGGGTCAACGTTCAGCACCAAACGCTTAACAGGATTACGCCAAATCTGATACGGCTGAGCACCTTCTTGCAGCGCTTCGCCAACCAAAACCAATGCGCCTTTTACCATGCCCAAGTGGCGCAGTTCGTTGACCAAGCGAGACTTACCCACCCCGCTCTCCCCGCCAATCAGCCATGAGCTGCCATGTCCTTGTATAGCATCATCAAGTGCTGTTTCGAGCTGCTTCACCTCATGCTCTCTGCCGACAAACTTTGCCGCTTGAAGAAAGCTCTCTCGGCTCGCACTCGTGCGCGTCGGTGCATCTTCGCCAACAGCGTGACATAGATCGTTGATTACATCCTGCGGATCGTGATAGCGGTCTTGCGGGCGCTTTGCCAGTAAACGACCGATGATGTTTACTAGCAGATAGGGTGAATCGTACTCGCGTCCCGGAACGAGTCCATGAATTGCCGGTTCGCTGTATGCCATGGGCGGAGAAGGATGGGATACAGAATCAAGACGCAGTGTCGGGCCGCCGACCAAGTTTTCGTCCGCCATGCCGCGTACTGTGTCGTCAGTGTGTGTTTGCTGTGCCTTGGTGTCTGCTAGTGTTTCGCTGATGGCATCCACCAACAGTCTCAAATCGGGCTGACCACTGATGGCATTGTTCACTATCTGAATCATGTCATCCGCAAAGTAAGGATGCTTACCGGTGAGCAGTTGATATGCGATTACGCCGACAGCGTACAGATCGGACATAATCGTTGACATGCCTCCGGTGAATAATTCCGGTGCCATATAGGCAACAGTGCCGCTTACGTTCGAGCCATCGGACGGCGGTCGATTGGTCGCCAAGCCAAAATCCAGCACGCGAACGGAATCCTCTCCAACAACGAGGATGTTTTCCGGCTTGAGGTCACGATGAATTATCCCGCGACGGTTCAAATATTTGAGCGCATCCAGAAGTTGTAAAAGCAACCGTACTTTCTGATGAATGGTTTTGTCAGCACCTGCTCGCAGGAAGCTCACAGATTCTTCGAGATACGTCATCGTGAAGAAAGGATGCTGTTGCTGATCAATACCATAGTCCAAGACGCTCACAATATTGGGATGCCGCAACGACGCTAACATCTGAAACTCATTAGTCAATGCAAGTATGGTATAGGCAGAAAAAGTCGTTCCCGTGGGGAGATAATGGAGCACCCGTTTGAGAGCCACTTGCTGTCCAGTAAACCGGTCGGTTGCGATATGGACTTCACCCATGGAGCCCGAACCAAGCTGCTTATTGAGGATGTAACGGTTTTGAATCACAGTCGAAGTCATGTTGGATCGAATGCCTCTCCAGACGATCAAAATCCGCGAGTGGTAAATCAAACAAAACATACGCATTGCTTTGATCAGCATAACATTGAAGATGGATGACTTCATGTGCAATCTGGGGGATGTTTATGCGTTAACAACATGAGCCAAAACATTTTGCAGTAGATTGGCTGTGTGGCGAAATCAAACTCAGTGACTCACGGATTGGGGTGGCACGAACACAGAAACAGCCGTCGGTGGGGGGTAATAGCGTTCAACCGCACGCACCAAGAGCTTACGAAAACGTTCAAAGCGCAGAAGTGTCGGGATGAGCTTGGGTCGTTCTTTACCGGGGCGACGCGTCAACAACCAGCGCACCAAGACCCAGACGTTTTGCATCAGCAGCCCCAAGCCCCAAAAAGGAAGAAGCGGAAAGCAGGATTGTGCGAATTCGTGAACGCCTTGACCTGACGCAACAGGCGGTAGGCGGCTTCAATTCCGAAGCGCCGACGATATTTGCTGAAGACTTGGGGCGGTGGCCAATCGAGGTTGACCAGCACAAACGCCAGCCACTTGTGTATTTATCGGCGACATCGGAGCCCTCAGCTGCCGACCACATCGTCGCTACCTCGTTAGAATTGGGCATAGAGCTAGGTGGCTCAGGGTAAAGACCATGGAAGAAGAATGGCTGGTAGACCGTGCGAAACTGCGGCAGCTGTTGCAAGATCATCGTGAGTGGTCGATTCAGCAATATGCCCGTGCTTTCGAGCGTTCCCGAAAATGGGTGCAAAAGTGGAAGCATCGGTTGAAGGATACAGACATGGAGGACCAAACCGTCCTGCTCAGCCACTCTCGCGCCCGAAAAACCACCCTGTGCTGTATTACCCAGAGGTGATAGCGCGTATTCTGGAACTGCGCGACAACCCGCCTGAGCAGATGGCGCGTAAGATGGGATCGCCGACCATTCGCTACTTCTTGCATCAGGATGAACGTCTGAAGGTTGCTGGCTATCGTCTCCCCAGTTTTAGCAGCACCATTGTCAAGATCCTCAACCGGTACCAGCGTATCCAACGTCCGCCTGCGCGTAAACATCTTCCGTTCGAGCGTCCACCCGCAGTGGATATGTGAGAGTTTTACTTCACCGATGTGACGACTGCCCAAGCGCGTCACACCGAGA
>CALBRY010000213.1 GCA_937927665.1 uncultured Chloroflexota bacterium | reverse complement strand
ATCCGTCCCGACATACCCGACAACCGCTTCTCCAACGTGCAGCCCGATCCCGAATGTGATGGGATCGCGGCGCTGCGCGCTCATTTCGCGGGTGGCAGTTTGCAGCATCAGCGCCGCTTGCGCGGCTTGTGATACATGATTGACCTGTGCTTCTGGCGCGTTAAAGATCGCCATGATGCCGTCACCGAGATACTTATCAAGCGTCCCGCCATACGACAAGATCACGTTGGCGGCGAGACTCATATAATCATTGAGCATCTCGACAACCGCTTCCGGCGGCAAATTTTCGCTGTAGGCGCTGTACCCGCGTATATCTGCGAACAGAATCGAAATTTCCTGTCGTTTGCCGCCTAATTGCACCTGTTCCGGGTGTTCAAGGATGAGATCAACGACGCGGGGCGGTACGAACCGCTGAAACATCGTGCGAATTTTTGCCTTCTCATGTTCTTTGCGGATACGCAGCGCTTCGTAATTGCGCGAATTTTCGAGCGCAATTGCTGCGTAATCGGTGAGTGCGCTCAATAAGGCGCTGTCATGCCGCGTGAATGCTTGCGCCCGACCGGAGACATTCCGCACACCCAGAACGCCGATGACCCGATCACGGATAATCAGCGGCGCGGCTGCTGTAGCGAGCAGTCGTCCGCCGCGTGCGCCTTCCGGTGTCACGATGATCGGCTGTTTCGTTTCGACCACGCGGGCGGCGACCCGATCATCAACCTCTTGATTCAGCCATTCCGCGCGTGGGTTTCCATGACGCTTGATCGCCTGACAGATCATCCGCGTGCCGCTGCCGCTCGTCAGGTACAAAAATCCTTCTTCCGCGTTCGTGAGCTTAACCGCTGCATCAACAATGCGCGGCAGAAGTTGAGGAAGCTCGGTCAGCGCGGTGACGCTCTTGCCGATGCTGTAAAGGATATTCAATTCTTGTAGGCGAAACTGAAGTTCACGGTTCGAGGCAATTACGCGCTCGGTCAGGGCTTCTTTTTCCTGCCGCAGCCGCACATCATTTAGGCTTCGCTCGATGGCGAACAACATTTCTTCAATCGTAAACGGTTTTCGGATGTAATCGCGCACGCCGAGGCGATAAACCTCGATGGCGATTTCCTCAGAACCGTAAAATGTCATTAGAATCACCGGTGTCGTGATCCCTCGGTCATTCATCGCTTTCAGAACGTCGATCCCGTTCATACGCGGCATCTGGTAATCGAGTAAGATCAGGTCGGGGTGGTGCTGGGCGATCATGTCCATGCACTCCATCCCATCCTTTGCTGTGATTGCCCGGTAGCCGTTTTGTTTGAGGACATAATCAACCACGAATTCGCGGTTTTCCTGTCCGTCATCCACCACCAGAATCAGTTCGTCCGCCAAAGCGCTAACCCTCAAGTCTATACGCACAGCCACATAGATGATCTGTGATAATCCATATCAGTATATGCTACCACAGCGGATTGTGGAAACTCGGATCGCCTGTCAGCCCCCATACTGACGGGTCGCGGATTGTCGGATACGGTTGGGATAGGTATAATAGGCTACTTTCAAAGAAGCATTGACCTGCTTCTCGACGGAAAGGACATAGTGAGCAGTCCGGCTCGCTCCACACACATGGAAGCTCAAACCTCTCTTCAACCACTATCCGCGGCACATTTCGATCGCCCTCGTTTGCGTCGTTCGAACTTGCTGCGCGAAATCGTTGAGACTGTCCTTTTGATCGTCATCGTCTACACGCTGTTTAATTTGGCGAGTGTTCGTTTCTTCATCGAAGGACCGAGCATGCAGCCGAATTTTTACGAGGATCAGTATCTCGTCGTCAGCCGCGTCAATTATCTGTTCGGTCAGCCGGAACGCGGTGATGTGGTAGTGTTTGATCCGCCGGGGGATGCAGGACCCGAACCGCTGTTGATTAAGCGCTTGATCGGGCTTCCCGGCGATACAATCGAATTGCGAAGCGGCACACTCTATATCAACGGTGTGTCCTATACTGAACCCTATATTAAAGAAGCCTGTTCGACGCGTTGTGATGGCTCGTGGACGCTGGGCGAGAACGAATTCTTTTTTATGGGCGATAACCGGAATAACAGCCGGGACTCGCGGGTGTTTGGAGTCGTTACGCGCGATCGAATCATTGGTGAAGTGGTACTTCGCTACTTCCCACTCCAAGATATTAAGCTAATCGCCGCGTGGCCTCCTGTTCGCGAAGGTTCTTAGTGGAAAGAGAGGCAGCAAACATGCTTATGCCCATTCACTCGTGCCCACGTTGTTCGATTGGACGACTAACGCCGAAGCAGATCCCATATACACGGGTTCACGAGGGCATGTTCATCAGCTTGCCAAATGTCACCATCGCCACTTGCGATGTGTGCGGATTTGAAGAAACGGATCAACGGGCGCTCAGTCAGCTTGATGCGTTGGTTGGTGATTTTGGTGCAGTACCACCCGAAAACCGATTGGCAGCCAAAATGCCGCCAGTAGAGCCTGACGCTGCCGACAGTGCGGTTCAAACACCGCGCATCAAACCCTGATGTTCCAAACGCCCGCGTACGCGGGCGTTTTCATACCTGTTATAATCAGACCTATACATTTCCATCTTCAGAGCGAAGGGGATATTTTTGGTCTCGGCGGAAATGACGCTCGGTTTTGTGGTCAGTCTGGCAGCATTCGGAATTAGCTGCGGCATTCTGTTTTGCGCGCTGCTGGTGCGATCTCAGGGAGGAGGCACAAATCGACGCCTCATCGCCTTCTGTTTGACCCTGATCGGCTGGAGCTTAATCCATCTGATCGCTGCGCTGCAAGGTCAAAGCCTGCCTTCTCAGCCGCTCGGTGTTTGGCAGCTTTTGGCAAGCGCGCTCACGTTTTCCGTTTTTGCCTACCTGATCATTGTAGTTCCTTATTTTCGCCCCGGTGATCGACTCGTGCAGGCGGCGCTCGTGCTTGCGCCAGTGTTTGTGATGGTCAACCTTGTCTTGATCTGGAGCGGCGCGGTTTTCTCGGCGGGTTCCGTGCTGGATACAGGCGGCGTGGTCATGCTGTTGATCGCCATGCTTTACGGGGGCGTCATCTTTTGGGCGCTGCTGACATCGCCGCACAAAGTCGCGGCAACCCTTCGCT
>CALBRY010000212.1 GCA_937927665.1 uncultured Chloroflexota bacterium | reverse complement strand
CCCTGAGAGTCAGCGAGGAACGTTATCGCTTGATCGCTGAAAATACATCCGATGGAATTGTCGTGATTGATATCCTCGGTCAGCGCGTTCTGTATGCAACGCCATCCTATGAGCGACTGTTAGGTTATCCGGAAGGTCAGTCAGTCCAAAGCTCGCTGGCGACTGCTGCTATGGTGATTCATCCAGATGACAGAACTGCAATCCGTCAGCAGGTGGCGAACGCGATCAATCGCCATTTAGAGACACTCACCACCAGTTATCGATGCCTTCACAAGACAGACGGATACTTTTGGAGAGAAGATCACACAAAGTTTACTTACACCCCTGAAGGCAAAGTGAGTACGCTCTATGTCATTTCACGCGATATCTCTGCCCGGAAAGAGGCAGAGAACCGCGCCTTTCAGCTTGCGTTAGAAAAAGAGCGATTGCGGCTTCTCACGCAGTTCATCCAGAATACGGCGCACGAGTTCCGCACCCCGCTTGCAGTGATCGGTTCCAGCGCCTATTTGATGTCACGCTCGAATGATGCAGAGTCTCGCCAATGCAAAGCCGCTCAAATCGAAGCCGAAATCAAACATGTGACGACACTGCTTGATGGGATGCTCACCATGGCGACGCTTGAAAATCCTGAATCACTGGAACGTAACCCTATCGACCTTCGAAGCCTACTTGATGACGTTTGCCGCCGCTGCATTTCAACTTATGGAACGCAGCCGCGGCTCCAATGCAGCATCGCCCCTCATTTACTTACGTTCGTTGGGGATCGGCAGTACTTAACCATCGCGCTGAATGCGCTCTTGGACAATGCCTATCGTTATACCCCGGTCACCGGAAACATTTATGTCTCAGCGGGCAGCAGTGATGATCAGGTGTGGCTTGAGATCGGAGACACGGGTACAGGAATTTCAGAGGATGAACTCCCGCACATCTTCAAAACATTCTGGCGGCACGATGACTCCCATTCGACGCCCGGTTTTGGATTAGGGCTTGCGATTGCGAAGCGCATCATCGAAAGTCATCGAGGCACAATCACCGTTGAAAGCACGCTGGGCGCAGGATCAACATTTCGTATCATTATCCCTGCCGCAAGATAGCCGCCATTTGTTGAAATTTGTTGCGCGCAAATGGCAAACTTGTGGTTAGATGTATAAACCCCGCTGCAAAGCGGGTCAGTGACGTGTGAGACACGGGAGTGTTTGTGATGAAGTCCCACAAAATGACACCGCTCGGTCAATTTATCGCAGACGAATTGATCCGCCGGAACATGAGCCAGAATGAACTGGCGCGCCTGATCGGGGTCAATTCCAGCACTTTAACGAAGGCAATGCGGCTTGAGGGTGCACCAGAGCCTACGCTCACTTTTTTGAACAAGTTAGCAAAGGCGACTGAAACAGATATCAGTGCGTTAGTGAAAATGGCGGTGGGAGAGTCGGATATGCGGGCGGCTAAGGCGATGTTGATCGCAAAGCGTATCGAAGCGCTCCCGCCCGAAGCTCAGGAAATGATCGACCGGATGCTGTTGGGCTTGGGCGCGCCCGGACACAAAACAGGTGGTCAAACGAACGACTGATATGTTTCCAGTGCTCCCCTCAGGGTTGATTCTTCTCTGTTACACCGCGAAATGTAAAAACCGCGTATAATGAGCGCTGAATTGGGGGGATCACCTTTTTGCGGACTGGGACATGTCATCATCGAACACTATTAATGTGAACCTGAAAGTCCTTCTGATGGACACGGACTTTTATGCGCGCCATGCCGTGAATAGTTATCTGGCATGGGATCGACGCACGCGGGTGACACAGCTTTGCGATAGCGAACGTGCCATGTGGGAATATCTCAACAGCACGCCGCTCGCAGAACTACCCGATGTGATTATCCTTGACGCCGATCATATGGGTGGGTCGGAGTATCTGAAACATCAGATCGAGCGGCTGCGAAACAAAATTCCCAGCGTATTGGTGATCTGTGTGGCGCAAACCGCTGAACTTCGCTTGATCGAGGCGGCAGCGGATGGCGGCGCGCGGGGGTATCTCCTCAAAGGGGATGTGCGCGCCCAGATTGCATGGGCAATTGTGATCGCCTACGTCAACAAGATCGATTTTATCGTCACAGTCGGCATGCTGGATGTGATCGCCCATTCCGCCCATCCACGCCTGCGCCGCGCCCATCGTCTGCCGCCGCGCCGTGAATACACCCATCTGACCCCGCGCATTTTGCAAGCGGTCGAGCTGTGCGTCGTCAACGGAATGCCCGCGCAGCTCGCCGCCGATGAAATGGGGATCAGTCTGCATACGATCCGGTCTTACATCAAAGAGGCGTATCGCATTTTGGAAAGCGAAGACGACACCGAATACCCGCGTGATATGTCGCCGCAAGAACGCGCCTTTATGCGCCTCACCCGCTTTGCGGATGAAGAGGCTTAGGTTGCCGTTTTCGCTGTCAGCGTGCGATTGCGCCCATCTGTGCTTGCGCCGCTTTATTCGCGTCGTCGCGCATGCCCAACTTGGTGAACATCAACATCGCCTGATGAAACTTGCGTGACGCCGTTATGCGCTGACCGCGAGCCATCAGGCTTTGACCCTGCATAAAAACCGTCCGCGCCAGTTCCCCTTCCGCTTTGATTTCGCTGAAGGCATCCACCGCAAGCTGAAAATAAGCATCAGGATCGCCCAGATGCTCATTCGTCGCCGCAGCGTCATCTTGATGCGCGGGCAAAATGCGCGGTGTCCCGTTCGGTGTATACCCGACTGCCGTCAAAACTTCGCCCATCGTCCGGTATGCGAACCCTAACATGAACGGTTGGCGCGCATTCTGCGAAAGCTGAAGCGATTCCAGCGCGCACCGCCACGCGGCAGTTTTTTCGTTCACGCGCAGATAGTACGTCGCTAATCCCTGCCTGCAATCGCTGATCAATTCGCAGCGCGTTTCTTCTTTCGGCTCATGTGCGACGAGTTCAATCGCTTTCTCAAACCGTTCTTTCGCGCTGTCCAGTTGATTCATCGAAAGCTGCAAATGTCCCTCATTCGCCGCCGCGTATGCCGCCGTCCCATGTTCATTGATCGCCGTTGATTGATCATACGCGGTGCGGAAGAACTGCCGTGCGCGCGGAAAATCGCCCTTCTGCCGGTAGCTTTCGCCCAAATTCATGATCGCGCGCACAATCTGAGCGCGATTGCTGGCACGTTCGAACAAATCACGGGCACGCGCAAAGTGGCGAACACTGAAATCGAGATCGCCGCGATAGCCGTACATCATGCCGATCATGTTTTCCACAATGCCTTGATTCGCATACTGCGCGCTGGCAACCTGCCCATTTTCCAGTTCCAGCAGCGTATCTACCGCCGCTTTAAAAGTCATGCTTCCGTTGTGCCAGCCTGCATAAACTGCGTCGCAGCGTTCTTTGAAGGCGGGTTCAGGTTCCTGTGCGATAGGAAAGGGCATTGTGGGTTGAGTCATCGTTCGTCTGTCTCCGCTCACCTAATCTTCGATGGAATTCATTTGTGCTTGGGCGGCTTTGGTTGCATCATCTTTCATGCCCAATTTGGTGAACATCAAGGTTGCTTGTTGGAATTTGCGCGATGCCGTGACTTTTTGTCCGCGTGCCAACAAACTCTTGCCCTGCAAGAAGATCGTGCGCGCAATTTCGCCTTCCGCGCTGATCTTCCGATACTGGTCAATCGATAACTGAAAATACATATCGGGATCGCCGAGCGTCTCATTGGTGGCGGCAGGATCGGGATTATTCGGCTGTTCACGCGGGGCATTATCCGGCGTGTTGCCGAGTGCCGTCAGCACTTCGCCCATCGTCCGGTACGCGCCGCCCAGCAGGAACGGCACATCTGCCTGACGTGCGACCTCCAGCGATTCCAGCGCACATGACCACGCGGACGCGACGTCATGCTGCTGTACATAAACTTTGACCATGCCCTGTTTCACCTGTGCGATCACCTGCCAGCGCCGCCGTTCAGCGACTTCAGAACCGGTAATGATCTCCAGCGCTTTCGTAAATCGCTCACGCGCACTGTCAATCTGATCCTGAGACAGCAGTAAATCGCCTTCATTCGCCGCAGAGATGGCGGCGACAGCATGATCGCCAAAGAAGATGGCTTGATCAAATGCGGTGCGGAAGAACTGCCGCGCGCGGATGAAATCCCCTTTTTGGCGGTAGCTTTCCCCGATATTCAGCATGCAGCCCAGCACACGATCTGGCTTGTTGGCACGCTCAAACAAGTCACGGGCGCGGGCGAAATGCCGGATGCTGCGGTCAAAATCAGCCCGGTAGCCATATAACAGCCCGATGGTGTTTTCTGCGTAGCCTTGGTTCGCCACTTGTGAACCTTTCGCGCCTTCCAACTCCAACTGAAGCAGCGAATCCATCGCCGTCTTGTAGGGAAGGTTCCCGCTGCTCCACTGACGAAAGACCGCATCGCAGCGCGTGCGAAAGTCCTCATCTACCTCTAAAGGTAGCGGCTTGAGCGGCTGTGTCATCATGACCCCTTAACGATACCCTTGAAGCGTTCCCCTATTTTATGCCTATGCTCGTGAAGTTCCTACATCAATTTGCATAACTTCTACGTGACCCTCGTTCATGCACTGTACACGGCGAAAACCGACTTTATCACCCGCCTCTCACCCCCGTGTTGTAAAATCCTTCACAAACAGACCCTAGGACGATCATTGTGTGGCGATGGATTACGCTTGGTTTTGCAGCACTGGCGATTGTGATCATCGGTTTTAGCTTGGCAGACAGCGCGGTGGATGCGCCCGTTACGGCGAGCGCGGTTCTCGGCGAGGTCGATACCACCGATTTTACGCGGGCGCTCACCCCGCTTGACTGGCAGTTCCCGCGTGATTTTGGCGCGCACCCGGAATATCAAACCGAATGGTGGTATTACACCGGCAATCTCGAATCCGAAGACGGGCGGCGCTTCGGCTACCAGTTCACGATCTTTCGGCGCGGCATCTCCGCTGACCTTCCCACCGGAGAAAGCTCCGAATGGCGGTCAACGCAGTTATATATGGCACATTTTGCCGTTACCGATGCGGCGGGCGGGCGTTTCTTGCACGAAGAACGCTTCTCACGCGGCGGAGCGGAGCTTGCCGGAGTTGTTGTCGAACCGATCTATCGCACATGGTTGGAAAGCTGGCAGGTGATCGGGTTGAATCCCGAAGCGACCGAGCGCCGGATCACCGCCGCCATGAGTTCACAGGGCGGCGCATCAATCGATCTCACCCTCTCAATCGTCAAATCTCCGGTGCTTCAAGGCGAAAACGGCGACGGTTTGAGCGCAAAAAGCGAAAACGCGGGGAATGCCAGCCATTATTACTCGCTGACGCGTATGCCAACACAGGGAACGATCACGATCGGCGGCGAAACATTCACCATCGAAGGCGCATCATGGATGGATCACGAATTCAGTACCAGCGCACTCGCCGGGGATGCGCTTGGGTGGGATTGGTTCGGCTTGCAGTTCGATGACGACCGCGAAATGATGATCGGTCAAATTCGCCTCAATGATGGCGGACGCGATCCGGGCTTCGGCGGCGTGCTGGTCGATCCTGATGGCTCTACCCGCTACTTACCCGCCGAGTCTTTCACCATCACCCCGACCGGAACATGGACGAGTCCGCACTCAGGCGGCGTATATCCATCCGGTTTTGAAGTTTCCGTCGATATGGGCGATTCCGTGCCGCTCCGATTTACCGTCACTCCCCTGCTTGCCGATCAAGAGCTTTACGGCGGCGGGATCGTCTATTGGGAGGGAAGTGTCCGGATCAGCGGGGATGTCACTGGGTACGGCTACGTCGAGCTTACAGGTTACGTCGATGCGATGACCGGGCGGTTCTAGCCGCCCTTCTGTTCGGCATCCTGTTCAAAATTGATCTTCTCGTATACGTCGCTTAACGCCAGTACAGCCGCAATCGATGGGATTTCAAAGACCTGATCCAATCCCCGGCGGATCACACTGTTATCCGTCCATTCGGTATCGGCAGTGCGGCTGAAGTGTTCGATCTCTGCCTCATCTTGCTTGATCAGCAAATAATCACGGAGCGATGGAATCGTTTTGTACTCCGCCCATTTTGCGCCGCGATCATAAAATGCGGTCGAAGGCGATAGGACTTCGATAATCACAGTGGGGTTGAGTAGGGTATCACGGTGATCGTCCTTAAGCTGCACATCCCCGCACACAACGATCACATCTGGAAACGTCGCCAGTTTGGAAGGCGTCACCACGCGCATACTCTCGACATAGACCTTACAGGGTTTGCGCCGAAGCTGTGAATGCAGTGAGGCAAATGTGTTCCCGATGATCACATTATGCGCCTCGCTGCCCCCCACCATATCATAAACACGCCCATCCAGATATTCATGTTTCTGTTGGCTTGCGCGATCAAATATGAGGTACTCATCGAGCGTCCAATAATGTTCGCGCGAATGCGGTTGAAGCATCGCAGACACAGGGTTTACTCCTCATCTCACCGCCTTTTATTTTGCCACAGATCATCCCATACTGAGCGCCCATCGCAGCACCGTATGCAGCAGCACATTCGCCCCGCGTTCGATCTCCTCCCATTCGGTGAACTCACGTGGGCTGTGTCCAATTCCGTCCGCCGATGGGATGAAGATCATCCCCGTCGGTGTGATCTGCGCCGTGAACTGCCCCGCATGTCCCGCATAGCTGATCAGCGGCATGTGCGCGATCCCGTAATCGTCGCACACCGATTCAATCGTAGAAATAAAACCAGCCGACATAGAGGCGGCTGGCATGTGGGTGATCAGTTCGTGGCGGATGTTGAGCGCATTCGCGGCGGCGCATTCGTGCGCGACCTGAAGCGCTTCACGTTCCATCTCAACCATCAACGTTTCTTGTACGTGACGGAATTCGACGGTACAGCACGCTTCACTGGGGATGATGTTAAACTTGCCCGGCTTTACATCAATATCCCCCACGTTGAAAATGCCATCGCCATAGCGGGCGCGCATCTTCTCATGAGCGCGTACGATAAACATCGCCGCCCCGCGCAGCGCATCGCGCCGCTTATACATATCGGTTGTGCCGCTGTGTCCCGCTTGACCCAAAAACGTGATCTTGTGCGTCTTGCGTCCCACAATCCCCGTGACAACACCAATCGGGCAGCCTGATTTTTCCAGCCGTGTCCCGTGTTCGATATGCAGTTCCAGATAGCCCGCCAGCGTTTCCGGATCGCGCCGCGCATCCAATGCCCGCCGCGCATCCGATCCGACACTTCGCAGCGCCGCCCGCAGTTGAGCATTATCGCGCCGCGTATCGAAAATATCCTCGCTCGTCAGCGACCCGACGAACGCCCGCGCCCCGAACAACGATGAATAATGCCCTTCGTCGTCGGTGAAATTCATCGCTTCAAGCCTGACAGGGAGTTCAACCCCCGCGTCCTGAATCGTTCGCAAACATTCCAGCGCCGCTATCACACCTACCGCGCCATCGAACCGACCGCCGTCGGGGACAGTATCAAGATGAGAACCGATCACGAGCGTGCGTGCTTTCGGATCGGAGCATTCCAGAATAGCGCTCAAGTTTGCCGCGTCGTCGTCGTGGACGCGCATCCCCGCTTCTTCGATCCGATCCGCGAACCATGCCCGCGCATGTATATCTTCTGCGGTCAGCGCCAACCGGGTGACACCGTCTGTGCCATCACTGCCTATTGCTGCCAGTGCTTCGAAGTCGGCGCGCATGCGCCCGCCATTGATTGCGATATCTTTGATCACAGTGTTGTTCACATGATGACGTTGCATAAGTGCCACAGAGGGAATCCCTATCACCGCTGAAAGCGGCAAACGCGCACCCGCTTTCGGCGCTCGTGCGTAAATGCTTCTGATTATAAGGACAGGTGTGCCAAAAGGACAATAACGTTCGGCATACATCCAATCAGACCATCTTTTTATCCCCCACAGGCTAGGGGAGAAATTCCTGAGGTGGGTCACGTATAATAAGAGATAATGGACTCCAATGGTTGGAGTATGGGGTAGGGGAGGAACAACAACGTGCCGTTAGCAAGCGTATTCCTCGATCCAAATGTGGTCTACATTTTGCTGGTTGCAGCGCTGTGGGCAGTCGTAACCGCGATCCTAATTCCGGGAACAGGACTTGTCGAAGTCATCGCCTTGGGCGGAATCGGAGCATCAATTCTCCTGTTATCGCAGCTTCCGACAAATTGGCTGCCCGTGATCTTGATCGTGCTTGGGGTGATGATGTTTCTCGTCCTCCCGTTGATGGATTATCGCTTTATTGGCGCTGGCTTAGTCGGTCTGACGCTTCAAGCGATCGGCGGCTGGACACTGTTCAGCGGGATTCAGGTATCGCTCGTCATCATTGGCGTAACGGTGATCCTCTCGCTTCTCTATTACCGTTTCGCGCTCGTTCCCGCGCTCCAAACCCAGCGCGGCAAACCGCAGATGTTAGAAGATCAAACGCTGATCGGGATGCACGGACGGGTACAAACCCCCATCGATCCGGTCGGCGCGATCTACGTCGCCGGTGAATCATGGTCGGCGCGGCGTGGTGATGACCTGAAAGACGCAATTGCCATTGGTTCGGAAGTGATCGTGCGCGAGCGTGAAGGACTGACTTTGTATGTTGAGCCAGTGAAAGAGAAGCGCGATCCTGAAAATGATGAATAATAGACGGTATCTGTTGAACTGAGCCACCTTCGAGGAAAGGGATTGTACCTCCATGGAAATTCAGAGCATCCTGATCATTGCCCTGATTCTGTTTCTTGTGTACGTGTTCGTCTCGTCATTTCGTATTTTGCAGGAATACGAACGCGTCGTCGTGATGCGCCTCGGTCGCTACGCGGGTACACGTGGACCCGGTATCACCCTGCTCATCCCGTTGATCGAAACAGCGCGCAAAGTCGATATGCGTGAACGTTTCTACGAAATTCCGCGACAGACGGCAATTTCGAAGGACAACACCGCTATTGATATCGACTTCCTCGTTTACTACCGTATCGTGAATCCGAAACTGGCAACGCTCGAAGTCGAAAACGTGGTACAAGCGTCACTCGCTGTCGCCGCGACGACTCTCCGCGCCGTAATCGGTGATATCGACCTTGACGACGTATTGAGCAAGCGTGAGCAGATCAACGACACGCTCCGCGTCAAACTCGACGAGATCACCGAACGATGGGGCATGAAAGTCACCCGCGTCGAAATCCGCGAAGTTGAACCGCCCGCCAGCGTCCGCGACGCGATGAATCGTCAGATGAGCGCCGAACGTGAACGCCGTGCGACCGTCTCCCGTGCCGAAGGTGAACGCCAGAGTTCGATCATGGTTGCCGAAGGTGAAAAACAGGCGGCGATCCTCCGTGCCGAAGGTGAGCGTCAGGGCGCAATCCTCCGCGCCGAAGGTGAACGTCAGGCACAGCTTTTGCTGGCGCAAGGTCGCGCCGCCGGGTTGGAAGCGCTGTTCCGCGAGGCGAAAGACCTCGACGACAAGACGATGATGCTTCAGTATCTCGATACGCTGCGCTCGGTTGGTTCCAGCGCCAGCACCAAGTTTATCGTCCCGATGGAACTCACCTCATTGATGGGGCGTTTCATGGATGTCATGGGCAGCGCACGCGGATCAACCGCCTCAACCAGCGATCACACCGCCGCGCCGACCAGTCCGCCGCCCACCGAATAACATCACACAAAGGCGCGAAGCCGCAAAGCATGATCAATATCTTTGCGGCTTTGCGTTGATGTTTTTCTGAGTGGTTAAAAAGGATTATCAAAATGGGTGCTGATGATCATCGTCAGAAGGCGGGGCACGCGCCTGTCGGCGTGATGTTCGTAACCGTAAGTGATACCCGCGTTCAGGCAACAGATGAGAATTATCGTTATATGCGCGAAAGGCTGGCGGAATTAGGGCATGATCTCGTCAGTTATCAAATCGTCAAAGACGAACCTGTTGAGATCGGCGCGATGCTCCACAATGCACAGTTCTCAGAAGGCATCCAGATCATCATCTTCAGCGGGGGAACGGGCATTTCGCCGCGTGATACAACCTTCGATGTGATCAGCGGTATGCTCGAAAAGACGCTCCCCGGCTTTGGCGAGATTTTCCGCATGTTGAGTTATCAAGAAGTTGGGGCGGCGGCGATCCTCAGCCGCGCAACGGCGGGAGTGTATAAACAGAAATTCGTGGTCAGTATCCCCGGAAGCCCAAACGCGGTGCGTTTGGCGATGGAAAAACTGATTTTGCCGGAGATCAATCATTTCGCGTGGGAACTCACACGGAAATAGCAGATATTCCGCGGCATTTCTCCATTGAGCGAAAGTGAAGCTGATCTTAGCATTGCCTAATCTTTTTCACGTTTTTTATTACATTTTTCTGGATTTCCCCTATACTGATGGAGGTGCCTAGGAACAAAGGAGTCCCATCACGATGCGTAAACGGTTTGTTGTACTTATGTTACTCACAGTCATTGCAGTTTTGTTCGTCGGTGCGCTCCCCACCTTTGCGGGCGAAAGCGCAGAAGCAGACGTTACGATTGACGGCTGTCAGGTGGTAGTTGGCTTTTACATGCCGGGTTCGATTACGGCATTTCAAGGCAGTTCCGGTTCACTTGCCAAGCGTTATCGCGGTCCCGCTACCAACACGGTGAACGTCGAAATGTGGGACGATGGATCGCTGTTGAACACCCAATCTGTCACCGCCGGGGTTGAGGAATATGTTACGGTGTATTTCCCAATCACTCAGCTTTATGTGGCGGAAGATGTTGGAATCTATGTGATAGATCCACTGATTTCCTATCAGTATTACGTCAACGATCCATTCATCATCCTCGATTCAGTTGCAGAATCGTGCCTTGAGCAGATCGTTACTACCGTGAACTGCCCATACCCGCCGCAGCCGTTGTTGGGTCAGGGGCGTGTGATCGGTCCGGTGACGACCTACTTCGCGCCATCATTAAACGCCGAAACCAACCCGTCGGTGGTGCTGCCGGTGGGAACTTCATGGTGGATTCTGGAAGCGCGTGACGGCTTCTACAAATTGTTTATCGCCTGCCAGGGTCGTTATGTGTGGGTGACTGCCGAGTCGCTGGGGGCGAACTTCGACGTAGTCTGGAACGGTCGTTCGCTGCCGGATGCTGGGGAACGGCAAAACTAAACCATTGCCCCCGCAGATCTTGCAGCGGCGGTAAAAAAGTCAGGTTCTTTCACACGAAAGAACCTGACTTTTTTGAGTTCTGGTGATCGGCGTGACGGCGGATTAGTGACTCGTTCACCCATACTCTAAGAAACCATCGGAATATTCGTTTCATCACCCCTCCACCCACGCAAGCGCTGACAGGGGTACACATTTGTACAGATTGCACACGCGCCCCTTTTAGCGAGTGCTTTTGCTTGCTCCCCTCTCCGAATTCGGGGAGGGG
>CALBRY010000211.1 GCA_937927665.1 uncultured Chloroflexota bacterium | reverse complement strand
CGATTACGTCCGAAAGATAATGCACGCCGAGCGCCATCCGGCTGATCCCGATCAACAGAATGAGCAGAATCCCGAAAAAGACGGCGAAAATGCGCGCATACGAAGTCGCTAAACGACTCCATAAAAAGTAAGCCAGCATGCCGATTGTGATCAGCGAAAGCATCGCATGACCGCTCGGAAAGCTGAATGAATTCATCACGGCGATCGGGTCAGCGAATACCGGGCGCGGGCGCGCAAACACTTCTTTGATCAGCATGTTCAGCAGCAGACCGCCGATCAGCGCCGCTGTCCACACCATCAGCGAAAGCCGCTGATTCTTCACGATGAAATAAATGCCGACGACGACACCGACCGCGAGTAACCCCTGCATGCCGATAAAACTGAACACCCGGTAAATATCGATCAATTCCGGGGTCATCTGGCGGTGCAGTTCGTTCGCCAATTCCAGATCGAATGTGACAATATCTTCCTGATCGATCACGTCATCGGCAAGCGCGGCAAACGCGCCGATACAGGCAAGGCTGGCGATCAAACCGAGCGCCAACGGCAGCGTGATCTGCCCGATAATCGGCAGGCGGCTGAAGAAAGCACGCGCGCGTTCGATCACTGCCCGATCGCCTGAAGCCCGACCGCACCCGCCCCGATCGCTTGTCGCGGACATTCCGGTTTGCTTAAACGCAGCCCGTCGAATAATTCCGGCAGCGCGAGTTCACGCGCCAGCGCTGTTACGCCATCGGTGAGTAAATCCCATGCCGCCAAGCCGAATCCGCCGCCTAAAACGATCAGATCGGGGTTGTAGATCGCCGCGCAGATCGATAATGCCCGCGCCAATCCGCCGCGCATTTCGTCGATCAACAGCCGCCCGAATGGATCTCCTGCCCGCGCCGCTGCCAGTACCGCCGCTGTGGTCGGCTTGTCGTCGCCTGCATACAGCGTGCTTTCCGGGTGATCATGCCGCAGAATGCCCGCCGCGTGTGCTAATCCGGTTCCACTTAAAAGGGTTTCGAGACAGCCGCGCCGACCACACGCGCAGCGCCGCCCCTGCGGATCGATCACGAGATGACCGAGTTCCATCGCTAAGCCGCGTGAACCGCTCACCACACGATCACCGATCACCGCCGCTGAGCCAAGTCCCGTACCAATCGCCAGATACACGAATGCCGCCGAGTCCTGCCCTGCGCCGAAACGTTTTTCACCGAGTGCCGCTGCTTTGAGGTCATTTTCGACGGCGATCGGCACATCAAACCGGAGGCGTTCACGCACGCCATCGCGGAGCGGTGTTTTTTGCCAGCCGAGATGCACCGAATTTTCGACAATCCCCGTTTGCTGATTCACCAACCCGGTACAGCCGATCCCGATTGAAACGATCGCACCGGGGGCATTGTCGGCAAGCTGCGCCACACTCGCCGCGATCCGGTCGAATACCGCCGCCGCGCCTTCTTGCGGAGCGGTTGGGACGATCACATCGCGGATCACGTTTCCGGCGCTGTCCATCAACACACTATCGATCTTTGTCCCGCCAATATCCACGCCCACTGCGTAGCTGTTCACTATTCATCTCGCTTGCTTGACATCACTCCGTACGGGGGTTATGGTAACGCCGATTTTGCTTTAAGGAAAACCGCTTAGATCGGGCGTCTTTTATGCTCCAATTCATGCACAGCTTTCGCGGCAAAACCGCTCCCCCCGGCATCCTGAAGGGACTGCGCGAGGGACGAATCAGCAGTTTTTGCCTATTCGGTTATAACGTCGATACACCCGCGCAGCTTCGCCAATTGAACGAGCGCTTATATGCTGCCGCCGCCGAGGGTGGTCATCTGCCGCCGATCATCGGGATCGACCAAGAGGGCGGGCAGTTGATGGCAGTCACCAGCGGCACCACCGAACTGCCCGGTAATATGGCGCTCGGCGCGACCCGTTCGCCCGAACTCGCTTACGCGGCGGGGCGGGTGCTGGCGCGGGAACTGCTGGCGATGGGCGTGAATATGAATTTCGCGCCGTCGGTGGATGTGAATAACAACCCTGCTAATCCGGTGATCGGTACGCGCTCGTTTGGTGAAAATCCGGCGCTGGTCGGGTCGCTGGCGGTGGCGATGATCCGTGGTATGCAAGAGATGGGCGTGATCGCGACTGCCAAACATTTCCCCGGTCATGGGGATGTGGCGGGAGATACGCATTTTGGCGGCGTGTATGTCGATCATCCGCTGCTGCGCCTGACAGAAATCGAACTCCCGCCGTTCAAGGCGGCGATCGATGGCGGCGTTGGCGCGGTGATGACCGCGCATATCAACGCGACCGCGCTTGATCCCGATCATCCTTCGACGCTATCCCCGATCATCTTGCGCCAGCTTTTGCGATCGCGCATGGACTTTGAAGGGCTGATCATCACCGATGCGATGGATATGCACGCGGTGGCACGCCTCGGACGCACAAAAGCGGTATGCGCGGCGCTCAATGCGGGGGTTGATCTCGCGCTGCTCGGTCATATTCCGGCGCAGTTGTTCTTCGCCAAAATGATCCCATACACGCCTGATCCTGATAGTCTGCGGCGCATCGCTGACGCGCGATCACGGCTGCCCAAATGGGAGACGCTGCCCGCGCTGGATGTCGTCGGGAGCGCGGAACATCAACAGGTTGCGCGTGAGATCGCTGAAAAATCGATCACGTTGGTGAGGGATGCGGGGCGTTTGCCGCTCAGGTTGAGTCCGGATGCACACATCGCGGTTGTGACTGTCCAGCCGGAAAACCTGACCCCGGCGGATACTTCGGCGGATGTGACGATCGGCTTGGATACGGCGATCCGGCACTATCACCCGCGCACAACAGGGATGCAAATCGCACGCGGCGCGGATGCAAGCGCAGTGCGGGCGATCGCTAATGCGCTCGATGATGCGGATGTGATCATCATCGGGACGATCAACGCGGGCGAAGACCCGGCACAAGTGCAGTTGGTCAACCTGCTGCTTGACCGGGGCAAACAGCCGATCGTGATCGCGCTGCGCGTGCCGTATGATTTGACGCACTTTTTGCGCGTGGAAACATATCTGTGTACGTACAGCATCCGTCAGCCGTCGATCGATGCGCTGGCGCGGGCACTATTCGGGGAACTGACGCCAACGGGAACGCTCCCGTGTGCGATTCCTGAGATTTAGCCGCGAAGATTGATTCTACGGCGCTTCGAGGATTTCGGCGCTTTCGGGCGTGACATCGATCACACATGCTTTGCCTTTATGCGCGCTCTGGGCATGATAGCGGCGCATCATGCCGAGCAAATGCCGGTGCTGCCACTGGTTGAGTAATCCTCCCGGCGTCCAACTGTAGCGCAGTGCCGCCTGAATCATAAATATCCGCTGCGCTGCGCCGTCGGTTCGCACGACGGCGTTTCCGGTAATTCGCAAAATGCGGCGGTCTTGCGGATTGTGTTCGACTTGTAACAGGACGCTGACACGCGGATCGGCGGCGGCTTCGCGCGCTGCCAGCGTCCAATCGGCTGTACCGAGCCAAATATGCCCGTTCACATACGCGAAATAGATCGAGGTGACGCTTGGGCGACCATTCGCGGAAAGGGTCGCGATGCGGGCAACTTTTGCGCGGCGCAAAATTTCCAACACGGCAGGATCATCAAGCCTCATCAGACGACTCCTCGTGCAGCGTGCCGTAATCCCATGCAACGGTTTTGAGCGGGATTAGCTCAAACCATGTGTGACCGGATGGCGCGGACGGCGGCGGTTCGACGGGGTGCGCGTGCCCGCGAACATACAGGGCGCGCAAATCGAAAAAGTGAATACCTTCATCGACCAGCAGCACGACTTCGCTGGCGGGGGCGGGTTTTTGCGCGGCGGCTTGCGGCATACCGACGAAAAAGCGCGCATCGTGCCAGATTACGACGACGGGCTGTGCTTGCGTGCCGTGATCGCTTGCGAAGGCAAGACAGGCACGCGCGCCGCGTTCCAGCAGATCGCGGGCTTGATCAAAGGTGATATTTCTCGAAATGCGCGTCATTCAACCTGCCTTCAGACGGGATGCACAACCCAGACATTCGGCTCAACATAAACGGCGGTATCCGCTTCACGATCAACCTGAAGCGGATTTAAGCCCCCCGGCGCGAGATACGCGCCGCTTTCGGGAAAGCGCATCCCGATTTCTTCTTCGAATTCGGCAACAGAATACTCGGCGCGCATTGACTGCGGGCACACCTTGACGATCTGCGCGCCAAGCCGCCAATGGGTGCGCAGCCACGGATCAAAGGGTGCGCCGTCTTCCCGCGTCCATGTGATGTAATGCTCCATCGGCGTGAGCGCGTACTGAGGTTTGCTGTTCGGGCGCACAGGGGCGATCAACGCCTTCAGCCCATGCGCGGCGGCGATCGCTTTCATTTGTAGAATCGCGACGCGGCTTAAGCCTGTCCCCTGCTGATCGGGGGCGATTGTGACCGAAAGCGCGCTCAATACTGTGGGCGGCGTACCTGATTCATAACTTTCGAAGCCGCTCACGATCGCCCAATCCCATCCGGCATCGGGCAGATTTTCAAATGGTTGATCCCAGAATACGGGAATGCTGTTTCCGACGAGGATCAACCGATCCGACTCGTCATATCCTTGAAATTGAAATGCCGCGAAATCGGTATAGAGCCGATCCCACAGCGGATTCGAGGCATTGTCGATCAGTGCGATGGGCTTCCATGCGCTGGAAATAAGATCGCTGACAAGCGTCTCAAGCGCGGGGGTCATCGGCTGTTCGGCAAAGGTGACGATGCGGACGGGTGAAGCGGCAGACATGATGATTCTCCGGGAGATCGGCGCAGCGCCGATCAGATGGTCGTTAAATCTTGATATTCGGGATGCCGTTCGATGTAGCGGACGACATACGAGCAGGCGGGGATCACTTTTAGCCCCTCCTCGCGGGCATAGTTTAGCCCGCGCTGAACAAGTTTGCCCGCAATTCCGCGTCCTTCTATCGCCGAAGGCACACCTGTGTGCGTGAAGGTGATCACGCCGTTGGAAAGATCATAATCGAGGACGGCGAGACTGCCTTCGACCTCTACTTCAAAGCGCTTTTCTGTCAGATTGTGAACAATCAAAAGTGCGTTCTGATCGGTCATTGTAGGGTGTCCTTTGTGTTATACTCGTGATCGTGGACGAGCCTGCCATGCACAATCTTTCTCCCCCCAGACTCTTGAAGAATTGTTAACAATAACGTGCTAGACTGCAAGCAGCGTATAAACGCATCTCAAGGAGATAAACCCAATGCGTAAACTGTTCGTGCTGTGTTTGATGGTGGTACTGGCGCTCGGTGTGAGCGCGGTAGCGGCGCAAGACCTCGCAAATGTTGATCCGAGCGGTCAGACAGTGGTGTACTGGCATCAATTCTCTGGCGCGCAGTTGGAAACGATGACGGCGCTTGTCGAATCCTTCAACAGCAGCAATGAATATGGCATTACGGTTGAAGCGCTGGCGCAAGGCAGTTATAACGATATTGCCGAATTGATGAACGCGGCAATTACCAGCGGTGAACTTCCTAATCTTGTGGCGGGTTATGCGAACAATGCCGCCAGTTATGCACTCGATAACGTCGTTGTTGATCTGAATGCTTTCTTGAATGACCCGACATGGGGCTTGACCGAAGAACAACTCGCTGACTTCAATACTGACCTGCTCACCTTCAACAGCCCATCGGGTGAACCGTACAACGGTGCTCTGCTCGCATGGCCTCACCAGTCATCGGCGCAGGTGTTGATTGTGAACCTCGATATGCTGGCGCAGCTTGGCTATGATGCCCCGCCCGCGACGTGGGAAGAATTCCGCGAAATCGCGTGCGCCGCGTCTCAATTGAGCGGTCCGAACGGCGAGGACGTGATGGGCTTCCCGATCACGACCGACGCATCGGTTTTTGAAACGATTGTCGCCAGCAATGGCGGTCGCATTTTCGACGGCACGACCTATGATTTCCAGGGCGAAGCCGCGCTCGCCGCGCTGAACCTGTACAGCGATCTGTACAGCAATGGCTGCGGTTACATCCCCTCGGAACGCTTCATTGAACAGACAGAATTCTCGCTCGGTCTGAATCCGTTCTTTGTGAGCAGCACAGCGGGCTTCACATTCGTTCTTCAGGCGCTTCAGGACAACGGCGCGACGTTCAATTGGACGGTTGCCACCCTGCCGAGCAGCGCACCGGAAACGCGCACCCTTCAGGTGTTCGTCCCCAGCATCATCATGATCGACAGCACGCCGGAAGCGGAACTCGCGTCGTGGTTGTTCCTCGAATACCTGATCTCCGTTGAAAATTCGGTGGCATGGAGCACGGGCACGGGCTATTTCAACTCCGTTCCTTCGACCAGCGAGATCATGACGGAAGAAATGTTCCCGAACCCGGCGCTGTTCCCGTACTTTAGCGCGGCGAACGCACTGGTCAATGACCCGGCTGTGACGCTGTACAACAACCCGAATGTGCCGTCCTACGGTTCAATTCGCGGTTTCGTCAGCGAAGCGATCGCGAATGTGACGAGCAACGCGATGGCTCCGGCGGATGTCGCGGCGGCGCTTCAGGCTCAGGCGGAAGAAGCCCTCGCAGGCATGTAATTTTCAGCAGTTCAACGCATTAAAGAAGGGGATGGGCGATATGCCTATCCCCTTTTTATTTATCCTACCTGTTAAAAACCTGTAGAATTTGAAAATTCCGATCCGGTTTTGGCGTATGCTTGAGTGACATAGAGTACACAAAAAGGACACCTGCTCATGTTTGTGTTTAAGCGTCGGATGCTGTTTTTGTTTCTGTTGGCGCTCCTGCTGATCCCCACCGCTACCGCGATGATGCAAGACGGCGGTAAAGGCGATGAAATACCAACTGCTAATGAAGAAATTGATACGGAAGACTGGGTAACGCTCGAAGGCGAAGGAGTGACTCTGCTCGTGCCGCCGACATGGATTGACATGAATGCCGATGTCGATGACCTGATGGCGTCGCTTGAAGATGCTGATTCCAATATTGATCTGGAAGCGCTGGCGGATATGGCTGCATCGCTTGGCGATGTCTATTTGATGTTCGCGATGAATACCGAAGCCTCTGACGTGACGTTTACCACCAACCTGAACGTCGTCGGCTTGGATATTGGCGCGACTATGCCAATGGAAATGCTGCTTGACGCGAATATCGATGCGATGCGCGCCACTATGCCCGATATCGAAGGCGAAATCATCGAGATCAACGACGAAGAAGTGGGTAACGTTTTCGCGGCATATGAGCTAAACGGCTTGAATGTTCAGCAGGTGCAGTATTATTTCATGCGCGATACATGGCTGTATGTGGTGACCTTCACCACCACCGACGATTACTTCGAGGAACTTGAACCGGAATTCGCGGCAATTGCTGAAACGCTGGAAACCGAGAACGACTAAGCGGTTTCGTCAACACTCACCCGGATCATCTCGGCGAGGTTGTGCCCGATGATCCGGTATTCGCGCCCGACCCTCAATTGAACCGGTCCGTGAAACGGCGCGATGTGGATCACTTCTATGGGCGTACCGGGGATCAAGCCGAGCGCGGCGAGATATTCGAGGCGATCCGGTTCGCGGGTGCGAACACGCGTCAAAATCAGGTTTTGCTTTTCCTGCGCTTCACACAACAGTTGATCATCCGGTTCGATCAGCGTGCCATCGGGCGCGGGGATCGGCTCTCCATGCGGGCAGGCTGTGGGGCAACCTGCCATTTGCCACATCCGCGATTCGACTATTTCGCTCATGGCGCGGCTGAGTTCATCCGCTTCTTCGTGGATTTCGTGCCAACCGAAGCCCATCACATTGACGAGAAAGGCTTCGATTATCCGGTGGCGGCGAAGCTGTTTGAGGGCTTCGCGCCGTCCGTCGTCTGTCAATGCGATGCCGTGATAGGGTTCGTGGATCAGCAGCCCTAATTCGCGCAACTTGGTCACCATACGGTTGACCGCCGGAGCGCTGACATCAAGCAGTTCCGCAAGCGCCGAGGTGCTAACAAACGCATGTCCGCCATCATGACGGACATTTCCTCGTGTACTCAACCGGTATATCTCCGCGAGATAATCTCGAATGGTGGAGGTAATCCCGATTCCGCTTTCGGTACTGATCTCGCCCTGTTTGCTCATCCTGTAGTCCCGACTTACCAACCGTGTTCGAGTCGCGCGATCAAACGTTCCGGCATATCGTATTTACGCATGCGCTTTTGAACAGCGCTCACGTTATACGGCACCCGGCGCGGCTCAAAAATCCCACGCTCAATATCAAGGAGCGCATAAGCGGCGTCAGGGTTCGCATCACGCGGCTGACCGACGCTGCCGGGGTTGATAATCTGCCGCCGTCCGTTAAGCTGGCGCTGCTGACGATACACGGGCATGATCGCTTCGGTATCGCCTTGTTCGCTCACCATCTCGTAAATCACGGGCTGGTGGGTATGACCCACAAGGCAGTACGGTGTTTCGAAGTGGGAAAAATTGATCGCGGCGATGAGTGGTTCAAGGATGTACTCCCAAACCGGTTCACGCGGGCTGCCATGTGCCAGCGTGTAATCACCCAATACAAATGTCGTCGGCAGTGCTTCCAGATAGGCGACATTTTCCGGCGTCAGTGTTTCCCTCGTCCAATTAACGGCTTTGCGCGCATCAGGGTTGAAGGTGCGAATATCCAACCGCCCTAATGCCGCCCAATCGTGATTCCCCGCCAAGCACAAATGCGGCAGTGAACGCAGGAGTTCGACGGACTCATTGGGATCGGGTCCGTACCCCACGACATCGCCGAGGCACCACACGTATTCCCACTGATTAGCGGCATCCTGCAAAACTTGTTCAAACGCAGTCAGGTTAGCGTGTATATCTGAAATAATTAAGATACGCATGGGTTCATGCCTGAATGGAGCGACGAGAACATACTGTAGAAACCAATCTCATGATAACATGAATTGCCATCCTGCGTGATAGCCCAATTCATCAAGATTTCCCATAAGAAAGTGCGAAAGCAATGCGTTCCGGTGAGACAACTGCCCATCAAGGCGCAAAACAGGTGATTATCGATGCCGCGCGCGCCGCCGGATGGGATGCACAATCTGAAGTCATCGGTGATGGTTGGCGGGCAGATGTGCTGGCGGTTCGGGGGGCGGTCAAAATTGCTTTTGAAGTGCAGTGGAGTTTTTTATCACTGGACGGCGCATTGGCGCGACAGGATCGTTATGAGCGTGACGGCGTGCGCGGGTGCTGGTTTTTTCGGACTCCGCCCGCGTGGATGCTGCGCGATACAGAAGCAGGAAGCGCGCCGACGCTCAAAGCATGGAAACGGCTTCCCCTTTTTCACCTATACCCGAATGCAGATGGTTCGTTCGCAGTCGAATTGAACGGGATTGTTCATTCGCTGTTCGCGTTCGTCGCGGCGCTGCTTTCCGGTCAAATTCATTACTGCGGTATCGCCCGCGCCGCCGCTGGAACATCGGTTACGGCGGCAGTGACGATTTACGACGCCCGCTGCCCTGCTTGCGGACATACCAACCGGGTACACAGCGCCGAAGCGCCGATCCATGCAGCTTGCGGCGTTGTTCTCGCACCGCAAGCTGATTTACTTACGTTTCACCCGGCGGTGCTGGCGGCGCGCAGTTTGCCCACCACGCTGACCGCTTTCACCTGCGCGGCATGTCATGAGCCGATGCCCGCCGAATCGCTCCGCACCGCCCGCTATGGAATCCGCCGCGAACCTTCGTTGAGTGTGCCGCTCACACTCGAACAAGCGGTATACGCGCCGTTCTCGCATTGGTGCAGCCCGACGACGGGCGAACCGTGCTGCTAAGTTTCTGTTTGCGCTCCGTCGCTGGCGGAGTTCATACAATAGCGATCAAACCACTCGACCATGTGAACGAGACGATCGACGCGGTGCGCGGGTTCGCCAGAGCGTGATTTTTCGTGTCCTTCACGCGGGTAGCGCAGCATTTTGACCGTTCCGCCGCTGCGATGCACGTACGCGAAAAGCTGTTCCGCCTGTTCGATGGGAACACGATAATCCTGTTCCGCGTGTTCGATCAACAACGGCGTCTTGATCTGGTGAGCGTATGCCAGCGGTGAATGCTTCCAAAGCTTATCCGGGTTTTCCCACGGTTCGGCGGCAAATTCGCCGGAGATCAACGAGGGAACATCGCTTGTGCCGTAAAACGAGAGCAGGTTATAGACCCCGCGCTGTGCGACCGCCGCCTTAAACTGATGGGTGTGCGCGATGATCCATGCGACCATGTATCCACCATATGATCCACCCGTGATCGCCAAACGATCCTGATCGACAAACCCCAACGAGAGCACATGATCGACACATGCCATAATGTCGCGCATGGCGGTATCGCCCCAATCCTCGTGGATCGCCCGCATGTATTCTTCGCCGTAGCCATCGCTCCCACGCGGATTGATCGCCAAGACGACATATCCCCGCGCCGCGTGGAACTGCCATTCAAGGAACATCGAAGGTTCGGCGGTGCTCCACATCACATGAGGTCCGCCGTGAATATTCAGCGCGAGAGGGTATTGTTTCCCTTCTTCGTAACCGACCGGGAGCAGATACCACGCATGAACGCGGTGTCCTTCCGGCGAATCGACCCAGATTTCGTGAGTCGGCTGGATAATGACGTTTTCGCCGAATGACTTATTGAGAAATGTCACCTGCTGAAGTTGATCACCAAACGGGAGGAAATGAAGCTCCGGCGGGCATTCCGGCGTGCTGATCACCACCGCTGTACCGAGATCATTCGCATCAAGAAATGAGGCGCGGAAACGCCCTTCTGCCAGTTTTTCGAGACTGCCATCCGGTGAGGCTTTGTAGATCGGCGCGCTGCCGTGCCAATGCGCGCTGAACACAAGATGATTATCCGGCGTCCATGCGAAACTTTGCGCGCTGGCATCGAGCGGCAGATTGAGATCGCGGGCTGTGCCGCCTTCCGCCGGAATGACGCTCAAACGGGTGATGCGCTCGGTGACAGGTGTATCGCCTTCACGCGGGAAGCGCGTAAACGCGATCCATTTGCCATCCGGCGAGGGGAGCGGTGTAAAGGAGGTCGCTTCTTCTCCGGTGAGCGGTTCGATGTGTCCATCTTCGGCACGGATGCGGAAAATCGCGCTCTGGCGGTTCGGCTCATCCATGGCGGGATCAAGCTGACCAGCGGTGTAAATCCATGTGCCATCGGGTGACCAACTCGGCGCTTCATGATGCGCTTCACGATGAGTCAGGCGGCGCGGCGTGGCTTTTTCGCTCACGGCGTCGATCACATAGATATGGGCGAAGCGTTCCCCGATAAATGTTGTTCCGGTGCGGTACGGGATGCGCCAAACAGGGTACGGATCGAGCCGCTTTTGATCTTCCTGCTGCCAGCGCTCCTGCCGATGTTTCGCTTCGAGTTTG
>CALBRY010000210.1 GCA_937927665.1 uncultured Chloroflexota bacterium | reverse complement strand
GTTCGGTTTCGCCGTTGTCATAAGCGACTTTACGCGCAAATTTGAGTGCGCCTTCGACTGCTTCTGTGCCGCTGTTGGTGAAGAACACCCGATCCGCGAATGATTTTTCGCAGATCAGCGCGGCGAGTTCTGCCTGCGGTGCGGTGTAATACAGATTGCTCGTGTGGATCAACCCCGCCGCCGCATTCTGGATCGCCGCGACAAAACCCGGATCGCCATAGCCGAGCGCATTCACCGCGATACCGGCGACCCAATCCTGATACGCTTTGCCGTCCGTGTCATAGACCGTCATCCCCTGCCCATGTGAAAGAACAAACGGCGGACGCTTGTAGGATTGGACGACGTGTTCGTTTTCAAGTTGAATAACCGGATGTGTAGTACTTAACGCTTGTGTCACCGTGATACTCCTTAACCCTGCGATTGCGCTTTACCCATCAGATGCGACCAGTTCAGCCGCCGTTCCACCCACTCTGGCGAGGAGCGGCGTGGATCAACCCACCCGTTCGCCGCCTCATAGCGAATTGTTGCTAGACACCAACCGAGAATCTTTTCGGCAACTTCGGTGCTAATTTTGCCCGATCCCAACACATGACCTGCCAGATCGCGGCTGTAATTCGATGTTTTGACGAGCGCGTTGTAAATCAGGTGATGCAGTTCGTGACAGTTGGCACACAACTGGATTGTCACCTTATTTTCCCCGTGCATCGCAATATCCCACAAATGATGACGATGTGACGACGGATAGCCGCATGCGGTACACGGCGTCACCCGTTCGCTGTAGGTCGGGCGACGACGCTTTTTGATGCGCTGATACTTCCGCAGTCGGTAAAAACCGAGCCAGTACTCGATCAGGCTCACGCGCTCGTCATCATCGTCGTGCGCGGCGAATACCCCAACAAACGAGCCGATCAGCTCTTCCGCCTGTTTTTCGCCATGCAGTTCACGGATCAACGCGAACAGTTCATCCTGCATTCCCTGCTCATGTTCGGAATTCTCGTTCACGCGTTTACTCGACTCAACTCAAAACGTTCACTGATCCTCTATGTCATGGGGGTAAAGACCGTGCCGCCGCCCATTTTCAACCCGGCAAGATCGGTGATCACCGCTCGTTTTGCTCCGTTTTGGAGCGCATCCAGCGCCGATCGCACTTTCGGGATCATGCCGCCGAAGATCGTTCCTTCAAGGATGAGGGATTCGACATGTTCAGAGGTGAGCGTCGGGGCGATCATGCCGTTCACGAGCACCCCCGGCACATTCGAGATCAGATACAAGCGGTCAGCATCGAGCGCCCCCGCGACCGCCGCCGCCACTTGATCGGCGTTGACGTTGTAGACGGAATCATTTCCCAAGCTGATTGGCGCGATCACAGGCGTAACACCTTGATCGACCATATCTATCAGCACATCGGCACGCACAGCCGCAACGATACCTGTGAACCCCATATCTTCGCTGGCATGGAGCATTTTTTCTGCTTTGACCAATCCGCGATCAACGCCGCTCATTCCCTGTGCCTCAACACCCGCTTTGACCAGCGCCGAGACGACCGCCGTATTGACCAAACCGCGCAAGACCATTTCGACAACGCTCAGTGATGCCGCATCGGTGATTCGCACGCCGTCAGCATAACGTGGTGAAATGCCCATCTGTTCCTGCACGCTGCTGATCGATTTGCCGCCGCCGTGTACGATGACAACCGGTGCATGCAGCCCCGCCACAATCGACGCAAACTCTGCCAGATACGCGGGATCGTCCAGTTCATGACCGCTGATTTTTACAACAATGAGGTTCGCCATTTTCCCTACGCTTTCGCTCTACAGGAGGGCGGTCGTTTCTGGGAAGCCAAGCATCAAGTTGAAGCACTGAACCGCTTGCCCAGCCGCGCCCTTACGTAGATTATCCGTCACACTGGTGATATGAAGGTAGCGATTGGTGACAGGTGTTAGGCTGATCGCGGCGTTGTTCTGGCGGACAACATGTTTCAGAGTGGCTTGTTCACCAGCAGGAAGCACATTCACCAGTGGTTCACCGTTATAGGTTTCTTCGTAAAGCGCCTGCGCTTGATCACCGAAAAATGAGTCGGCAAGCTGGACATAAATACTCGCCATCAAGCCGCGATCGACCGGAAGCAGGTGCGGCGTAAAGATCAACGTCCCGACATGCGGATCGATCTTCTGGATTTCCTGTTCGATTTCACCAACATGACGATGTGAGCGACCGGGACTATACGGGGAGAAATTGCTGTAAACCTCAACAAAGTGGAGATGCGCTTTGGGTTCACGCCCCGCACCGCTGACACCGCTTTTCGCATCGACAATGATCGGCGTATTGGGGGCAATCGCGCCGTTCTTGAGGAGCGGATACAAGCCGAGGATCGTCGTCGTCGGGTAGCACCCCGGCGCGGCGATCACCGATTTTCCGGTGATGTTCGCCCGGTTGATTTCCGGCAAGCCGTAGGGTGTCGGCAAAAGTTCCGGGTGCGGGTGTTCATGGTTGTACCACTGCTGATAACGTTCCGGCGTATCGAGGCGCAAATCCGCCGAAAGATCGATCACTTTCACGCCTGCTTGATTTGCCTGTGCCGCCATCGCCGCGCTGACTCCGTGCGGCAGTGCGAGAAATACCGCATCAACCGTGCCAAGATCAGCCGCATCCGGCTTGATATAACGAAGCTGCGAAAACGGGACACGCTGCCCCGCGTATGTGCCTGAAGTGGCGAAAATAAGCTCGACATGTGGGTGTTTCGACAGGATTTCGACGACATCCTGCCCTGCATATCCTGATGCCCCGTAAATCCCAACGCGCACTTTCGTTCCGTTCATCTGCTGGAATTACCCTCCTGACAATCGACAAAAGAAAACCCCCTGCCTCAATAAAGAGGTCAGGGGGCTTGAGTTCTCGTTTCGTTCGGGATGCCGTGCGGCGCTCGTCCTAACGCGAAAAACCCAGCCTGACCTCGTTGGTCAGCGGGCGACGACGGAACTCGCGGCGGCGCGGGTTATTCGGCTGTGTGATCAACCGGAAAAGCATGTGTTCATCCCTTAGTGTAACTCGCGTAATGTACATGAACCTGTGAGAATTGTCAATAAACCACGCAGCATTGTTCAGGGGTTGTCAGTCTCGCTTGACGCTCTCCTAACACAGCAGTAGGATCACCCATCGCGGAGGACAGAATAGGTGTCCCATGATTGAAGTTGAAAATCTGACTAAAAAATATGGCGCGCTGACTGCCGTCGATCGGATTTCTTTTAAGACAAAACCCGGCGAGATTGTCGGGCTGCTCGGTCCAAACGGTGCGGGCAAAACCACGACAATGCGAATGCTGACGGGATTTTTGCCCCCGACCGAAGGCAGTGCCCGCATCAGCGGGCATGACATTGACACAGACTCGATTGAGGCGCGGCGCGCAGTCGGTTATATGCCGGAGCGCATCCCCGTATACCCCGATATGACCGTTCGTGCTTATGTGACATTTTGGGCAAGGCTTCGCGGAATGCGCCGCCCTGCCAGCCAAGTCGATAAAGTCTTGAAGCAGGTGCAGCTTTTCGACCGCCGCGACACGCTGATCCGCCACCTATCAAAAGGAATGCGTCAGCGGCTCGGCTTGGCGCAAGCACTCGTCCACGATCCGCCTGTGATCATCCTTGACGAGCCGACTATCGGCATCGATCCGCAGCAGGTGATCGAAGTCCGCGAAACGGTGCGCGCGCTGCGTGCTAACCACACCGTGCTGCTCAGTACCCACATCCTCAGCGAAGCTGAACATGTCTGTGACCGCGTGTTGATCATCAACAAAGGGCAAATCGTTGCACAGGGCAAACCCGGCGATCTGCGGGAAAAACTTCAAGGCGGTGCGCTTCTGTATGTCGAGATCGGCGGTGCGACGGCGAAAGATGCGAAAGCACTTCTGGCAGGAATCCCGAATGTGACCAGCGTCGAAAAAGAGGATAAAGGCTGGCGACTGCGGATCAGCACAAGCGTGGATGTACGCGGCGAAGTTTCCAAACGAATCATGAGCGCGGGCTACACCCTGCTTGAGATGCGCGCCGAAACGACATCGCTTGAGGCGATTTTCTTGGAACTCATCAGCAAAGAAGGCAGCGCAACATGAGTACATGGGTCGTCTTTCGGCGCGAAGTCGCGCATTATGCCGGTTCGCCGTTCGCTTATTTGATCGCCTTCGCCATTCTCGTTTTGACCGGGCTGCTTTTCCGCGAAGAACTCGTCGCAACAGAAACGACGATTCCCAACCCGGCAGTGATTCCGAACGCGCTCTCGTTTTTCATGGTTGTTTTCGCCCCGCTCCTAACGATGCGCCTTGTCGCAGAAGAAAAGCGCGAAGGCACACTGGAACTTCTGCTGACCGCCCCTGTCCCCGATGGCAGCATCGTGATCGGTAAGTTTCTGGGTGCGTGGTTTTATTACACCATCGTGATCGGGATCACACTCCTCTATCAGATTGCTCTCTCATCGGTCACAGCACCCGATCTCGGTCACACGATCGCGGCATACATTGGTATTTGGTTGTATGGTGGCGCGACACTTTCGGTGGGCATTCTGTTCAGTGCCTTGACCGAAAATCAGATCGTGGCGGCGTTTCTTTCGATGGTCGCCCTGTTTCTGCTCTGGTTGGCAGACCTCGCCGGACAGGTGATCAGCAATATCGACGCGGCGCGTGTGGTGCGCGCCCTCTCACTCCAAGGGCATTATTCGACCTCGTTCGCTGTTGGGCTGGTACGCATGGAAGATATGGTGTTCTTCCTCGGAATCATCCTGATCATGATTTACCTTGCGACACGAGCAGTCGAATCGAACAGGTGGCGTTAGATGCAAAAGACGATCACACTCACACGCGGCGGACTTGGCGCGTTTTTCAGCCTGATCGGGTTTGGCGGGATTGTCTCAGCCGCTGTTTTGTTGATCTGGGGCGGATTTTCAACACTGGTGATCGCGGCGCTCATCGTCGGCTTGATCGGGATGATCGCTTGGTGGCGTTTAGTTCCGGATGATTTCCGGGCGTTCATCAGCGGGCGCAGTGTGCGTTACGGCACGGCGACGATCTTCACGACGGTTCTTTTGGTCGGGATCATCGTGATGGGCTATCTCTTGATCGCCCGCGCCGCTGTAACATGGGATTTGACGATCTCGCAGCGGTTCAGCCTCACCCAAACCTCGCTTAATGTGATCCAGCGCGTGAACCGCCCGATCCAGATATCCGGGTTTTATACGGCACGCGCGGCAGGTCTGCGCGAAATCGACGATCAATATTGGCGTTTGTACGAAACCGCTTCTGACGGGATGATCCGCCGTCAATACTATGATCCGGAAGAAGTCCCAGCACTGGCGCAGCAGTTCGGCGTCACTGAGGATGCGCAGGTATTTCTCTCTTACTTGAACGACGATGGCACGATCGATTATTCGCTCGTCGCCCGCGTATTTTTGACGGATCAGCAGGAAAGCGATATGACGCTGGCGATCTCGCGGTTGCTCGTTGCGGGAACGCTGACCGTATATTTCAGCACCGGGTTTGGGGAACGCAGCCCAACCGATGACACCCAAGAAGGAATCAGCTTCATCAATAATGGCATGCGGGAAAGCGGTTTGGTCACGTTGCCGCTTGATATTGGCGCACTTGCCGCGCAAGGCGGCGATATTCCCGAAGATGCGTCGGCGCTGGTATTTGCGCGTCCGCTCCGCGATCTAACGAGCGATGAGGTTGCAGTGATCGCGCGCTACATGGATCGTGGGGGTTCACTGCTCCTGCTTTCGGATGTGTTGTTCAACCGCATTCCATTTATGGATCAAGGCGGTGAGTTCAACAATTGGCTGTGGCAAAACTACGGACTGCGCGCTCTCAATGCGGCGGTTATCGATTTTGTGACCGGACAGACGACGCCGCTCGAAATCATCGGTGCGGCGATCTACGACGAAACCGATTTCTCCGAAAATCTTGATCCCGCTACGAATCCGGTATTGTTCCGGATCGCACGCGCGATTGATGTCAATCTCAGCATCGAAAACACAGATATTTCGAACGGGCGCCTGATCCGATCGTCTGAACAAAGCTACGGCGAAACCGACCTGACCACGCTCGGCGAAACCAATACCTATGAGATTGACGAAACGACCGATGTCCCCGGACCTCTCATCCTCGCGGCATGGGCTTGGAATCAGCGGAATGACTCGCGGGTGTTCTTGATTGGTGACAGTGATTTTGCGAGTAACGGTCAGGTCGCTAATGTGGTGGGGAACGGAATCCTGTTCACGAATGCGATGAATTGGCTTTCGCATCTTCAAGACGAAGTGGAGTTCGGCGCACAGGGATTTTCGACCGGCGTGCCGATGTTTTACAGCCGTGACCAGCTTGACACGATTACGTTTTTCGTCGTGTTCCTGATCCCAACGGCGGTGTTGATCGCGGGTGCGGCGATCTGGGCGAGGCGGGTACGGCGATGAAGCGAAATCGCTCGCTCATTTTTCTTGCTGGCATCTTTTTAGCGCTGGTGGTGATCAGCTTGATCGTGCAGATTGCGCCTCAAGCTTCGTCGCAGATTTCTGCAACACCGTTTTATCACCGTGTTTACCCGGAACTTGATCCGGCGACTATCACGGCGATACGCGTGATTGATTCGGAAGGCGAGGGGATCACCCTTCGCCTTGACACGACCAATGAACGATGGGTCTATGAAGCAACGGGCGCGATCTTCTCAACGGATGTCGTGGACAATATGACGATGACATTGAGCCTGCTCCCGTATTTGCAGACCCTCCCCGCGCCGACCGAAGCTGAGCTTCGTAGTTATGGATTGACGCAGGATCAAGCATTGTTTGTCGCGGCAGTCACCGAAGAAGGACAGTCTCATGCACTGCTCATAGGGCTGCTTACACCATCAGAGACTAGCTATTATGTGCTGGTCGATGAGCGACCGGAAGTCTATATCGTCGAACGCGCCGCAATTGACTATATCGCTGCGGTAACACGTTCCGCGTATGGGGAAGCACGAGCGACAAGCACTCCATAAATTGAATTGCTTGACAAGTCCCTAAAAGGCGGATATTCTGTTTAATTGCTATTCTAAAGTGGGTGTTAAGTCACACCCGATAGCCTCGTATTGCATTCTACCGACGCATCGACCCTCACTTAGGTAAGATTAACGATTGTATAACGTCTAATCTTTGTGGGGCACGTAGCTTACCAGATGAGTGTTCTAAAGTATGTTGAATGTGATGGCACGTAATAGGGACGCAGTGCGGTCTCAAATCATGGAAAAAGCACGTAAGCAAGGCGGAATCAGCTACGATGAGATTCTGTCGATGCTGCCTGATGCCGAGCAAAGAGACATCTCTCTGCTCGATGATCTGATGGATGAACTGATGGAAGCAGGAATCGAAGTGCTTCCCAGCCCTGAACCTGATGATGACGCTTTTTTTGATTCCCCCGCTGTTCGCAGCGATTTGAATTTCGAACTGGAATTCGAGTCTGCGGGTCGTGATGATGACGAAGTGCTGTGGTTTGACGACGACCTGAACGAAGATGCGGGCTATCAACAGGCGCTCGACAGTGATGATGTGGTCGGGCTGTATCTTAAAGAAGCGGGACGTGTTCCGCTTTTGACGGCAGAAGAGGAAGTCGATCTCGCCAAGCGGATGGAGCGCGCCACACAGGCACGCTGCATGCTTGATGAGAAGGGCGATACGCTGCCGATGGATGATGTATATGATCTGCGTGATCTGATTCACGACGGCAACATGGCGCAGGAACATCTGATCCGCGCAAATGCCCGCCTCGTGATCAGCGTTGCGAAGAAATACATCGGGCGCGGTGTCCCTTTCCTCGATCTGATTCAGGAAGGCAATATCGGCTTGATCCGCGCCACCAACAAGTTCGAATATCGGCGTGGACACAAGTTTAGCACTTACGCGACGTGGTGGATTCGTCAGGCGGTCAGCCGTGCTGTCGCCGATCAGGGTCGTACCATCCGCGTTCCGGTGCATATGGGCGATCAGCTTAATCGGATGCGCCGCGTGCAAATGCGTTTGACTCAGGAACTCGGTCGTGATCCTTCGATGGAAGAACTCGCCGTCGGCATGGAAACCACGCCGGATAAGGTCGAGAACCTGCTGGAGATTGCGCGCCGCCCGGTGAGTCTCGAAACGCCGATTGACGAAGACGGGGACAGCACCTTCGGCGATTTTGTCGAAGACGTAAACAGCCCTGCTCCGGCGGTCGAAGTTGCGAATAACCTGCTCCATGAGCAGTTGAAAAGCGCGCTGGATCGTCTGCCCGTGCGTGAGGCGCAAATTCTGCGTCTGCGCTACGGTTTGGAAGATGGGCGCGTGTATACACTGGAAGAAGTTGGGCAGGCGATCGGCGTCACACGTGAGCGTGTACGCCAGTTGGAAGCGCAAGCGCTCAACCGTCTGCGCCAGTCTTCGGCGCATGTCATTTTGCGGGATTACCTCTACGAGGAGTAATCGTCCGTGAGGACAAAGGGATCACGCGGGGTTTGGGTCGGATCGCTGGCGCTCATTGCGGTCGGCGTCGTCCTGCTGCTCAACAATTTCGCCCTGATCAGCGGATTCAATGTGGCGGCACTTGCGCCGCTTGTGCTGGTCATCGCGGGAGCAGTCATCCTGCTGCGCGGAGATTTCCTTTCCGGTGGCGAGGGTCGCGCTTTTGGTATTACGCGCGGAAGCGTTGAAAGCGCGACCCTCGAAGTTAGTTCTGCCGAAATTGACGTCAAAATGCGTCCCCTCCAGCGCGAGGGGCGTTTAATTGCCGGACAATATGCAGCAAATGCTCGTCCTGCACTGCATGTACAGGGAACGCACACCTTTCTCAAAATGGATCGCGGCGCGACGCCGTGGCTGTCTTTCGCCGACTGGGATATGGGGCTTGCGCCAGATTTGCCGTGGCAGATTTTGGTCAGCGCCAGCATCGGTCAGGTTGATATTGACCTAACGGGGTTGATTGTTAAGAACGGCTTGATCAGCACCGGTTTGGGCGATATTCGACTGATTACCCCCGGTGAAGCCTTCGAGCCGATTTATCTCCGCTCTTCCGCCGGTTCGATCACCGTGATCGCCCCATCAGGGAGCGATGTACGGGTGCACGTCACCGAGGGTATTTTCTTCAAAACGCACATCGACTCCAATCGTTATGTACAGGTTGAACCCGGTGTGTACGCGGCTCATGATCTCGTATCCACGAACGCGCCTGTTGATGTATATGTATCCGGCATGTTCGGTGATGCTTACCTCGCCTGAACCTGATGGTACTGCCCGCTCCGCCCAACATCCTCATCCGTGATGGCATGGAAAGTGACATCCCCACGTGTCTGGGGATAGACCACACGTATACGACGGATACCGTGTGGCAGATGCAGCTTCAGCATCAGGAATACCGCGACGAATATCAAATTTCTCTCAAAATGGAGCGTCTGCCGCGTGCGATTGAAATCGCTTATCCGTCAGACGAAACACGATTGCGTTTGGCGATTCCGTCCGAGCACTGCTTTGTCGTCGCTGCTGATCGAGAGAGTGGTCAAGTACTTGGCTATCTGGCGATGTATCATGATCAGGTACGACAAATCGGACAGATACAAGATTTGGTGATCGATCGGGAACAGCGCCGCTTAGCGATGGGTACGCGCTTGATCAATGTGGCGCGCCGTTGGGCAAAAGAACATGCCCTTACCCGGCTGATGATTCAAACACAAACCAAAAATTACCCGTCGATCGCATTTTCGCAGAAACTCGGTTTCACCTTCTGCGGATTTAATGACCGCTTTTTCCCAAATGGGGATATTGCGGTATTTTTCAGTCAATCTTTGCGCTAAACATCATCTGACCTGATTTGGAGCGTCCCCGTGGACGTGCTAATCGCCTCAGTTTTGCAGTTTGTCAATGAAATCCTGACGTCGGCAATCGTGATCGTTGCCGCGTCTATTTTGCTGTACAACCTCACCCGCGATCTTGACAGCCGGGTTGCGCGCACATCCAGCGTGGTTCTAGGAACCGTAACGTTTACCTATGTCTGTGACGCGTTCCTCACATTGGGACCTACCGCCTCCGCGTATATCTCCACCTTGCGCTTGCAGTGGATCGGAATCGCGTTCATGCCTGCCGCGTTATTCCATTTATCGGACGCGCTTCTCGCAACAACCGGACTCCCCTCTCGCGGACGTCGCCGCCGCGTGATTCGCTTTCTCTACGCGGTCAGCGCGATGTTTCTAATTCTCGCCGTGTTTACCGATCTCGTTGTGACTCCGGTACGCGTTGTGCCGGAACTGCTCGAACGCGGCATCTACCTGAGCTTGCGCGGCGGTATCCTGTTCCCCGTGTATGTGTTCTATTTCGTCTCGGTGACGGCGATTGCCTTCCAGACGGTGCAGCGCGCGCGCAATCGCTGCCTGACCCGCGATACCCGCCGACGCATGGGTTATCTGCAAATCGCCATGCTTACCCCGGCGTTCGGGATTTTCCCATTTTCGACTTTGCTCGGCGCAGGTGAGGAATTCGCGGTTTTGGGGTTGGCGATGGTCAATCTGACA